>CAZNGK010000060.1:0-8553 GCA_964572575.1 uncultured Thermoplasmatales archaeon
CGTTCTATTCCATAGCCGAATCCGCCATGGGGTGGCATGCCGTAGCGAAAAGCTTTGAGATAATCCTCGAAATTCTCTGTTTTCATACCAAGTTCTTTCATTCTTTTCAGCAATAAATTGTAGTCATGAATTCGTTGTGCACCAGATGCAATTTCCATTCCTTTGTATTCTAAATCGAAGGCTCTTGCATATTTGCCAGAAGGCATTGCATAGAATGGTTTTGCTTCTAACGGGAAATCTTTTATGAAATAAAGTTCATAGTCGAGATGCTTGGCAAGTAAATTTTCTTCATCTGTTCCCAAATCATCTCCCCACTTGAAATCTATTTCTTTCTGCAAAATTTCAACAACTTCATCATATGAAATGCGAGGATATGGCAATGATGGTAAATCAACTTCTACATGCAATGCATCGAGTTCTTTGCTATTTTCATCCAAAATTTTCTGTATTGCATAATCTGTCAACCCCTCTGCAACTTTCATCACATCTTCCTCACTTTCAATGAAAGCCATTTCTATATCAATGGCAGTAGATTCATTAAGATGGCGCGATGTATCATGCTCTTCAGCCCTGAAATACCAAGCAATTTCATAAACTCTATCCAAGCCAGAAGCCATAAGCATTTGCTTGTATAGTTGAGGTGACTGCACGAGAAATGCATCTCTGCCAAAATAATCTATTTTGAAGACTTCAGTTCCTCCTTCTGATGATGAAGCAGAAATTTTTGGAGTGTGAACTTCTATAAATCCTTTCTTCCTCAAGAAATCTGTTGCGTAATGGATAAATGTATGTCTTATTATAAAAATTGCTTTAACCTCGTCTCTCCTCAAATCTATAATTCTGTTATCTAGGCGGGTGTCGAAATCAACATTTACTTTGTCTACGATACCCATTGGGAGAGGTGTCTCTGCCTTAGCCAGCACATTCATTTCTTCAAGTAAAAGTTCCCATCCATTCATTACCTTACTATTTTCCCGACATATTCCATATGCAGAAATAACGCTCTCTCTTGTTAATGAAACTATTTCTTTAAACAATTCCGGATTTTGCTTTTTTATTGCAGTGATCTGCATTCTTCCTGCTCTATCTCTGAGAATAATGAAGGCTATTCCTCCTAAATTGCGAATGTCCTCAATCCATCCTGCTACTCTTATCTTTTTTCCGTAATCTTTTTTGCTAACTTCATTGCTATAATGACTTCGAAGCATAAACATGATATCTGGCTACATTATATTTTTTGTGGAAGACGCTGGCGTAATCGTGAATGATTTAATTTTGAAAGATGATGTTTCGGGAAATAGCGAGATAAGGATGAGGAGATGTCACCATGGAATTCATTGATGAGAAAACTTTAAATCCTAAAACATCCTAATAGAAAAGTGAAAAAAACTGCACTCCTGATAGCATTGCTGTTTGTTTCCGTATCTCTTGCAGATGAAAAAGACAAGGATATACCAGAGGCAATTAAGATTAGTTTGCACAGTATAGAGATAGGGGAATGGTATGTAAAGGAAGAGATAGTGGTTGAAAATACAGGAAAAAAGGATTATGATGGAAATATTAGCATATGGCTGAATGCTCCAAAAGCTGATGTATGGATTGGGAGTAAGGTGAAGGAATATAACGTGATTGATAACATAATTTCTGTAAATCTCAAAGATTATGGAGTTAACATTTCTTCAAAACATAATCGTTCAATTGTTGTTCATTATGAACTGAAAGATAAATTTGAGAAAAAAATCATTTATAGCACAGATAAAATGGAACTTACAGTTAAAACCAGCAGATATGTCAGAGGGAGTATACCACTAGAATACAAAAACAATGCATACCATGCTTCTTTTAAGCCTGAAATTGGTGATATCATTACCATTGAAATTCAGAGAGAAGAAAAGGAAAGCAATTTATTTTCCTTGATTGTGGGATTGATAGCAATATTTTTGGGCGCAGTTATTGTTTTTTTGGCAGCAAGAAGAAGATAAATGACTAGGCATTATGTGTCATGGCGTCATCTATCAAATCTCTGTAGATTAAGGCTACCCCATTCATCTCTATCCATAAATCCATGAGTTCCATCAGAATAATCCACAATTTTGAAGTTGTATCTGTAATTCATGCAACTTTTATAGTTCTTAGATAACCAGTAGAGAGGTTGCCATGGGAAAACTCGTAGATGAGGCAATCCGAGTTGATGTCCAAGCTCATGCATATAAGAACCTCCATGACCTATTATCATTCCTTCCCGCCATGGCCTCCATTTCTGAATATAGGAACTGCATACAGCAAAAGCATCTCTTTTGAAATTAAACCCTCCTACACCTCTTCCAAAATCCCTGAAATCATGAATGATTATGGCGTAGTGGAATACTCCTTTCCTTGGATTATCTTTATTGTTATGCAAAAAGTATTTGTTATACAATTCATCAAGTGCATCCCAATCCAGATCCTGATAAGGAATTTCCTCGCTTCCACCCATTAAGCCGTCGTCTATAAGCAGCATTATATTATGTTTTGTGAATGCAGAATACTGCATTTGCATGGATTCTTCAGGCATAATTGGCTTCTTTCCATTATGCTCTTCCATATAATCGTTCTCTATGTAAATATCTTGGCGGAATGGATCTGCAAGCCATTCTGACATCATGTATTCTTCAATATTTTGAAGTCCATCATAATCTGGGTCAAGCTTTGAATGTTCGTCATATGAAAATGGATTGTAACCCCATTTATCTTCCCATTCTATTGGCACACCATCGTTATCATAATCCTTGCCATAATCACTTTGCATTGGATCAGTATGATAAACATTTGTTTCTTCCCAATAAGTTAAGCTATCGCCATCATAATCATTCTGGATTATATCAAACCATATTTCGCAATCATTTTCATTTATAATCCCATCTTCTGTCCCGCTGGCATGCCCATAACCACTGGCATCATGCAAAAAATCATCGCCATACCAACTGCCATTCAGAACATTGTAAATGATCTCCAAATTTTCTCCATTTTTGCTTATATCTCCCTTCACACCATTCTTAATTACTTCTATAACTATATCTACTTCTGCTTCTTCATCAGGGATATCAAAATGTGCTGTTCCAAGATTCATTATATCATATCCTTGAAATGTTTCGCTTTCCCATTCCATTCCTCCAACCTTCACTTTTACAGAAAATGATGGGGGCTGATCAATAGATATGTTGACGGTTCTTACCCTCTTTATAATGATATCTATAGAAAGATCAACAGTCGGGTCAACATCTCCGATGGTAGAGAACTTTTCAATTTTATTTTCTTCAAAAAATGATGTGCTTTTTAGTAACAACATACTATTTAGCAAAGCACCAAACAATAGAGCAAAAGATATAATTGAGAGTGTTAATTTCTTCATAAATTTGTAAAAAGCTTTTATATATAATTGTTGGGGCTATGTTATGTTGGAGCTATGTCACGTTGGGGCTATGTCATAAAAATGTCATAGAAATGTCATAGAAATGTCATAGAACGATGATTGCATTCTCTTTCACCATAAAATAGCATGGTCTTTATTCATTTTATTGAATAGGATTGTTGATATTGTAAATTAGTTTCGTTAACTATTGCTTATCATTAATGATTATCATTACTTTCCATAATAACCCTCAAAAAATCTTCCTTAGTTGCTCCTATAATCTCAACGTTTTCAAAAAATTCATCTAAAATTCTGCCTATTTCCTTTTCATTTAACACAACTCCCTCCAGTTTTTTTTCAATCTCCTCTATTTTTTCTTCAGGATACATGAAAAAATCTCCTATAAATTTTATTTTTTTTATCTTCCCCTCTCCTATTTTTATTATACATTTAATGTATTTCCCCCCTTTAACTTTCAATTCACCTCTTAAAATTCCATTCCTTACTTTCATATTTCCCCCTCAACCTCTCCATCATCTCAATTTCTTTCTCATCCATTTGATTATTATATAGTTCTATTCCCATTTTCTCTTTAAATCCTTTTATTACTGCATCAATAACATCCTCCTCACTCACCTTACCAACTTCTTTTTCTATTGATGAAACCCTCTCCTCAACACTCTTGATTTCTTTATCACTAATTTTCTCCTTACTAACTTTGAGTAATGAAAACATTTTTTTGACATTGACTTTAAGCAAAATGGTGCCATGTTGTAAAACGTTTCCATGTTTCCTAGTCTGGGCACTCCCAGAAATTTTTTTATCATTCACCACTATATCATTTATTCCTGCATGCTTTGCCTCTATCCCAAGATAACCCAGACCATGAGCAATTGATGAACACACTATCTTATAAGATTCGAGAATTTTATCTGGGAGCAAATGTTGGGGGCATACTAAGGAATAAGTTATCTCCCCCTCTTCATCATGATAAACTGCTCCTCCTCCTGTAACACGGCGCACAACATCAACGCCCTGTCTTTTACATTCTTCCAAGTTTACTTCTTCTTTCATACTCTGAAAATATCCTATTGAAATTGCAGATGGTTTCCATTTATAAAAGCGAAGAGTGGGTTTTCCACTGTAAAGCAGGGCTTCATCTATTGCCATATTTGTAAATGCATCTTTTGCTTGGTGTAACAACAAACGCCATTTTTTCATGAGAATGAATGTATTGTGAATAAAAATTTTTGTCGAAAGAGTGGATTCAATGTTATGTTAAAAACCAGTTGAAAGACTGCTTCTCCTCCTGTTTTTTGTTAGCCCATATCAGCTTACCATCCCCATTTTAACGAGCGAAGGAATGCTTTTGCAATATAACCTGCTTTTATTAATGTAGGAGGCTTTAAAACGAGAGGAGTAAAATCTCTGTACCTTACTTCTCCTATTTCCTTTCCATTTAATATATTAAAAATTGCTTCAATTTCTTCATTTCTAATTTTTTCGACAGATTTCTTGCCCTTTAAAAAACTTTTATCATAAATTTCATGTTTCCTGATTTCTTTTTCATAATTTTCCAGGTTGCCAATATTTTTTACAAGAATTTTTGATGCATGGATAATTGGAGAAATGCCTCCAAGAGAGAAAGGATTTGTTAGAGATGCTGCATCACCTATCAAGGCGATTCTTTGACTAGCAATTCTTTTTGCCATACTTACTGGGACAAGACCTGCGCTCTTCCTTAAAATTTTTCCCTTGATATTTTTACTCTTTAAAAATTCATTAAGCTGATAAAATTTTCCTGCTAATCCAGCATTTATACTACTTCTTTTCGGAAAAATCCATGCATAGTAAGATGTGTAATTTTTATCTAAATAAAACTCCAGAAAATGCATGTTAGCAGTGTTATATTCAATTTCATACTGACATCCAAGCAAGTATTCATATCTATTCCCAAAATAATTCTTTATTGTCGACGCAGGTCCATCTGCTCCAATGCACATCTCATATGCTATCTTTCTTCCATTCTGCAAATAAATAAATTCATCATCTATTCCGATAACTTTTGCAGAAAATTCAATTCTTCCTCCCCTTTTCATGAATTCCTCTGCCATTGCCTCAAGCCATTTTTGCCTGTTTAAAACAACTCCTTTTATTTTTGCATAAAAAAACATGTCTGTAAAATTAAATTTTATACCCTCCACTTCCTTAGCCACATATGGCATGAAATCAAATTTCAGAAGATTCAATGAATTTGCATCACATCCCTCAGCACATGCTGTGCTTTTTATCCTATCATTTTTCTCAAAAATTTTAACTTCATATCCTTTATCAACGAGTTGTAAACCAGTTATAAGACCAGCTGGTCCTGCACCAACAATTATAATCACAATAAAATAACTCTAACCTTTTTAATACTTCTTCTCATTATCTTTTCGTGCAAATTATTTGCGGCAGGATATATAAAGATGGCTTACAGCATGCCTGCATTGGAATAGAAGAAGGCAAAATAGTGGAGATTAAGAAGAGCTCGCAAGGAAAAAAAACTGATTATGGAGATGCCGTCATACTGCCAGCAGGTATCGATGTCCATGTTCATTTCAGAGAACCCGGCTATGAGCACAAAGAGGATTTTTTCACAGGTAGCAGGGCAGCCGCTTTAGCAGGCATAACATGCGTGCTTGACATGCCAAATAATAAGCCAGCTATTTTGACGAGAAAAGAATTTAAAAATAAGGTAGCAAAAATAAAAGATAAAGCATGCATTGACTATGGACTGTATGCTGGAATAGGAGAAAGTGTGGAGGAAATGGATTGTATTGCATACAAAATTTTCCTATCCAAGGATAATGAAATTTTTTGCACATCTGACAAAATTGAGAAAATATTAAGGGAAGTGAAAAAGAAAGGCAAGCCTATTGCTATTCATGCAGAACTTGAAGATTACATTCACAGAAAAAAAGCGAGGAATTTGAAGGAGCATGAGGAAAATAGAAAAATAAAATGCGAAGAAGAAGCATTGAAAAAAATTCTGGAGGCAAATGAAAAAGTGAAGGCAAAATTGCATATATGCCATGTTACAACAAGCAAATCTGTTGAAATGTTGAATGGAAAAGCAAGTTTTGGTGTAACTCCTCATCATCTTTTCTTTTCATATGAAAATAAATTTAAATACGAAGCTATGGGGAAAGTAAATCCTCCTTTAAGGAGTGGGGAGGAGAGGAAAAAACTTTTTGAGAAATTTATGGAAGGGAAAATACCAATTCTTGAATCTGACCATGCTCCTCATTCGATGGAAGAGAAAGAGGATTTTGAAACTGCTCCATCTGGCATGCCAGGCGTAGATGTATTGCTTCCCCTCATGTTATATATGGCTAAAAGAGGAAAAGTAAAGTTGGATTTGATTTGTAATATGCTGGGTAAAAATCCTGCAAAATTTTTTGGCATAAATAAGGGGGCTATCGAAGTAGGCAAAGAAGCAGATTTAATTGTTGTTGATTTTAGCAAGGTAAGCGGAATAAAGGCATTATCAAAATGTGGATGGAGTGCTTATGAAGGAATGCCATGCATATATCCCTTGCACGTTTATTTGCGCGGTGAAAAGATTGTTGAAAATGGTGAATTCATTGGAAATGCCGGAGAAGGAAAAATGATAGTATGAGCAATATAATGCAGTGGGTATGGGTTATGCTATTAGCAATGTCGCCAATATCAGAGTTAAGGGGGGCTATACCTCTTGCATTTGCCTATAAATTAAATCCATATATAGCAATTCCATTCATAATCTTTGCCAACTTCATTCCCGTTCCTTTCATTTTAAAATTTCTTAACCCTGTAGAGAAATGGCTGAGAAAATGGAATTTCTGGGACAATTTGCTGGAAAAAATTTTTGAACACACAAGGAAAAGAACTAAGAAAAGTATAGAAAGATGGGAGAGTATAGCTTTAATAATTTTTGTTGCCATTCCTTTGCCAGTAACAGGAGCTTGGACCGGGAGTTTGGCAGCCTATCTGTTTGGCTTAGATTTTAAAAAATCTCTTCTCTTTATTTTTATCGGCATATGTATGGCAGCATTCATTGTAACCATCGCAACAATATTGGGAGTGAAAATATTGGGTTAAATTTTGTCTTCAAAATAGGAATAAATTTATTAAATAAAATGCGTTGCTTACTCAATGAATGAAGAGAAACAGGACATCATTTACAAAATTTTTAGAATGTTTAGGGAAAATGCAATAAAAATTTTGATGACCATAAGGGAAAATGAACAGATAAGATGGAAGGATTTGCAGGAAATAACAAAGCTACCAACTGCAACATTTAACAGAGCTCTGTCTGCTCTACAGGAAATACATTTCATAAAAAAAGAAGGAAATTTTTACAAACTCACATGGACTGGCAAGCTTGTTTCAGACGGCTTAATTCTGCTGGGCTGGCGCATGGCGGAGGAAATGGAGGAAGTCGAAGATTTTGTTGCAGAGGAATTGCTTGCTAAGGATATGGTGATGGCAATCATTGTTCTGCTTTTTGTGAGTATAAAGAGGAGAGGGAAACTTAACATAACTGCTTTTGAAAGGGAAATGAAGAAGGAAATGAAAATTCTTAAAGATATATTGAGAGAATATGAAAAGGATGGTTATATCGAAATTAAAGATGGATGGGTGTATGCTAAGGAAAAAATGGATGAATTTGATATAAGCAAAATATTTCCATGAAAGGAAGTTACATTCTCATTATCGAACTTAAGAAAAATAAGAATATAAGAGTTGGAAAACTTGGAGAAATTAATTTTATGAAAGGATTTTACGCATATGTTGGCTCTGCTCTGAATAATTTAGAAAAAAGAATAGAGAGGCATTTAAAAAAAGATAAAAAATTGAGATGGCATATTGATTATCTATTAAAGCATGCAGAAATAAAAGAGATCTATTACAGGGAAAACATATTTAAAGAAGAATGTAACATAGCCAGCTATTTTAACTCACTAAAATTTATAGAAAAATTTGGTTCAAGTGATTGTAAATGCAAAAGTCATCTATTTTACAGTGAGAATGTAGAAGATTTTAAAAAAATTATAAACAAGCTTGGTATGAAGCATTTAAATAAAAATTGAAAATATTTAAATAAAAATTTAACAATTACTTTGTGCATCCTTTAACAG
>CAZNGK010000061.1:0-1675 GCA_964572575.1 uncultured Thermoplasmatales archaeon
CCAAGAGATGCATTATTAATTCATTTCTTCAGCTTTTAGAAACGTTAACCAAATATGTTATACCATATCCCATTAAGCATGATTTTGAATACTCCATTACTCAAAATATCAATTTCTCCTTCTGTAGTGAAAATAGGTATGGAAGTCTGCCAGCTCACTCTGAAATCTTCTGCTTTTAAAATATCTGATTCTATGAGTATTCCAAATAAATCATCGATGGTAAAGTTAAATGAATAAAAAGCAGCAGCTTCATTATTAGTATCGATAAATACATAGCCTGGAATTGAAAGATTCCAGCTAATTTCAAAATATTCTGCTTTGATTATGGAATAAATTCTGAAATATATATTTCCCATTTCTGCCTTTATCTCAATTTCCATCCCTTTAAATCCATTCACAATAAGATAGCCATTTCCTTCAAATTTCCATTGAATTGTGATCTCTCCTGAAAGATTTGATAAAGTAAAATGATTTACAGGCTCCTCTATATTATCTGCTACAATGAATTTGGTTTTTCTCTCATTTATATACACATATAGGTAACCTGTTTCATTGAATATGGTTATTAGATGACGAGGTAAATATTCTATCTTCATTGCATATGTCATGCCAAAAACTTCTATTATCAAGCTGGCATTAAACTCATCGCTTGCTTCATATTCAAAACGTTTTTCATCATCTGAAAAGCTAATTGAAAAATCCATTTTTTGGGGAATATCCTCTATGGTTAAATTTATTGCAGTCATTCCTTCGTATCTTATCCTTATTGTTTGTTCTTTTCCCGCCTCCCTTTCTATTGAAAAATTAAATTTGTTGAAACCAATATCTGGAACAACTTTTATCATGGAAAAGATGGCAGGGTAATAATCTATTACTATTCTATGCTCTTCAAGATTCGAGTAATCCATAATAACAGATATGTTCTGATTTTCCCCGTCAAAAACTGGTTCCAAATTTATATAAAATTCAGGATTTTTTGAATAAAACAGATATGGAACGACAGTTACAACTTCTCTTATCTCTCTCGGTATCTCCTCATTTTCCGGAGAGTAATATCCTATCTTAAAACGGTGCGTTCCTGCATAAGATATTGCTCCTCCAAAACATATTTCAAATTCTCCATTTTTTATTTCATCGTCAAGTCGTATTACTTTTAAAGCAAAAGAAACAGTGAGAATCCATCCCACATCTGTTGCCTGAATTAAGGGAAGGATGAAGACGCTGACTTTTATATCCATTCCATTTTTTCCTGTTGAAGGATTATTATCCACATCTATTCCTTTAAAGATTGATTGTAATACTGGAGTATATTTTTCCACCCCATTATAGTTTGTATAAATGGAAAAACCTGCCTGAGTAAAGCTTTCTTCATGTACGAATGGTGGTTCAGCAGTTATTTCAATTGTATTGTCTGCATGATTTTCTCTACTATAATCTTCTCTACTTCTCTCCTTATCAATTTCTTTCAATTTTACATTTACCACGCCTCCAACAGGTAAAATAAGCAAAAAAGCAAGCAAAGCAACAATCAACTTTTTAATCATGACAATATATGGCATTGTACATATATTAAATTTTTGAAAACATTGAGGCTGATGCAATATTCCCTTAATTTCAATTTTGAATACTGAATGTGTTACTCAAACTGTTAAAATTGTTTAACATTATCAGCATG
>CAZNGK010000061.1:1775-8385 GCA_964572575.1 uncultured Thermoplasmatales archaeon
TTGAATACTGAATGTGTTACTCAAACTGTTAAAATTGTTTAACATTATCAGCATGCTTTGTTATTCAACAGAATAGCTTAAATATAATTTTTTTATTCCTCTTCAATGGAAAGAGCGGAGAAAATAGCTGTATCGTTAGCAATTTTACTGCTTTCCATAGGAATTGTATCTGCTATTACATTACCTGAAGAGAAGATGGGAGATTACATTGAAGTAAACGGAGAAAAATTATACATGGATGAAATTTTTGATAAATGCATTGAGAGGCAAATAGAAGCGATGGGAGAAAATTATACTGGCATATCTTTGGCATGCATAATCAACTTGAGCAATGTTGGGAATCCAGAGGAACATGAATATTCAATTATAGGAGCCGATGGATATCAAAAAACAGTTTCATGGGAAGATATGAAAAAAGGAATATTAACAGAAAAAAGGAGAGCAATTTTCCCACATCTTAGAAAAGCTTTTTGGGTTGGAGATGTAATAAAAATTGAGGTGATATAAATGGATAAAAAATTAGTTGTTGCAACTATCCTTTTTGGCTCCATATGGGGATTTTTAGAATGCTCTCTTGGAGACTGGCTTCATGACTACAACATGAGTGTCATCATGGCAACCATCGCAGTATTCCTCATGGCTTTAACCCGCCGCTTCTATATGCAGCCAGGAATGCAGGCAGGCATGGCATTTGTGGCAGCCCTCCTTCGCCATTTCAATCCTATTGGTGGATGCTTGTTGTGCTCCTCAATTGCAATATTTATTGAGGGACTGGCTTTCGAGGGAATATGGCTTCTTCCATGGAAGAAATATCAGAGCAATATTATGAAAGTAAGTATGGGCATCATATCCTTTTATACTATATACGCAGTTGGCTATATTGCCACACAAATACTTACTCCATTATTAACAGCAAAGTTTTATTTCAGCGATTTAATTGCTGTATTGCCTAAAATTTTTGCAGGAGCAACAATAGCTGGTGTAATAGGAGCATTTGCATTGCCTCTCACATACCTCGCAACATATATTCCATTAAAAATAAGAATTGGAGAAAAAACTTACTATAGCATAAGTTCAGCAATTACTTTATTTTGCTGGATTGCTGTCATATTGGGCATATGAACATTATATTTGTTGGAAAGAAAAATAGCGGGAAAAGTAGTTTGCTCTATCAGTTGATGAAAGATTGTAAATGTGGTGGTATTGTTTGTCTTCCTGTGTTTGAAGACAATAAAAAAATTGGAACAGATGCAATAAACATGTGTAGCGGGGAAAGAAAAATTTTTTCAAGAATTAAGGAAATAGCAAATTTTGATGGCATTGAAACAAAAAAATACAGGATAAGTTTTGAGGGAATAAAATTTTGTATTAATGCAATCGAGGAAGCCATTGAAAAATGTAAAAAATGTAAACTCATCATAATTGATGAATTCGGCGTTCTTGAGAGAAATGGAAAGGGGCTGAATGATGTTATTAAAAAAGCTTTAGAAAGTGAGAAAGATGTAGTCATCGTTGTGAGAAAAGAGCTTGAAAAAGAATTTTTAAAAAAATTTCCGTATGAATTTGAAAAGATATATATGGGTTGAGTATACAAAATTATGGAAGTTGTTGAAATATTGCAATCAGCGTTGGTGCCCATTGTAATTCTCTCTGCAGCAGGTTTAATTTCATTGAGTATTCAGCAAAGATACGGTAGAATAATAGATAGGATAAGAAGATTTCATGAAATTATGGGAAAAGAAGAGGGATGGATTAAAATAGCTGAGAAACAAATCGATATTTTGATAAAAAGAGGGAAATTGCTGAGAAACACAATGTTTTTCCTTATGCTTTGCATTTTATTTGCTGTTCTTACAACACTTCTCCTTTCAGTAAAAATTATTTTTGATATTGAAGAAGTTTTCACCATCTTTTTCTTTTTCCTCTCACTTCTTTCGCTGTTCATTTCAATTATTTTTGCAATAGTTGAAATTTTCATTTCATATAATGCCGTTTTAAGAGAAGATAAAGATGTACGAAAAGTTTGATGTAGATGGAATAAAGAGTGTGTTGCAGTATGTAAGCAACAAATTCATAATATGCTGTCATGGCTTATTTTCGAATAAGGATAGTGATAAATATAAAGAAATTGAAAAAATGGCTCTGGAAAATGGCATTTCATGTGTAAGATTTGATTTCTATGGTTGTGGAGAAAGTGATGGAGAATTTGAAGATTCCATACTCAGCAATAGAATAAATGACTTGGAGAAGGTTATAGACTACATTTCTAAAAAATCTAAGGAAGTAGAATATGCATTATTTGGTTCTTCATTTGGAGGTATGGTATGCATTGCATGCGCAAGTAAGAAGAAAATTAAATCAATGGTAATTATGTCCACCCCATATAAAATTGAAGGAATACTTGATGAAAAATTTGCGAGAGATTTGAAAAAATATGATATGCTCGAGCTGGCAAAATTTTGTTCTCATACTCTTATTGTACATGGAAAAATGGACGAGCTAGTGCCATGTGAGCATGCAAACAAAATTTATGAAAAAATTGCGCCGCCAAAAAAGATTTTATTTTTCGATGCTGATCACTCTTTTTCTGAGAAAAAAGAAAGGAAAAAGGCTTTAGAGGAAGCAATAAAATGGTTTGAGAAGTATTTCTAAGCAATTCCAATAATTTTGAAAGATGAGTGGAATGCTGTATTTTATAAGTTGACTTATTGACATTTCATCTGATTTTTTGCAATCTCTATTTCTAAGACAGAAAATGCTCATATTCCTTAAAATGTTCATATCCTCTATTTTCCATTTCCTTTGTCTCTCCATCCTTCACTACATATATTTTCCTTTCTTCTATTACTTCTCCTATTTTTCTTACGGATATCTTCTTCTCGATCTCTCTTTCTTTTTCTTCTGGCATTGTAAAAAGGAGCTCATAATCTCCTCCGTGATAGATAGCGTATTCAATAGGATTCTCTGTTTCTTTTGCAATATCTGCCAGTGGAATATCTTCCGCATATATCTTAAAACCAACATTATTTACTTTCATGAGCTGATAGAGAGAAGAAGCAAGCCCATCAGAAATATCCATACAGCATGAAACCGATTTTGACTGTGCAAGAATTCTACCCTCTGCTATACGAGGATGAATATAAAGAAGTTTTTCAAAATCTCTTTTGAATAAAGAAGCCCCTTTTCCTAAGTTTCCTGTTATATAAATAGCATCTCCCACCTTTGCTCCCTTTCTTTTCATTGCCTCCTCTTTTTTTACATTACCAAAAGCAGTTACTGCAATGGTAATAAAATCTGCTTCTTTTGTATCTCCCCCAACTATTTTTCCTCCATATTTCTCTGCACAATCTTTCATTCCATTCAATATTTCTCTCAAAAATTTTTCCTCAGTGTTCCTTGGAAGAGCAATAGAAGAAACTAAACCAACAATATTGCCTCCTTTTGAGGCAATATCGCTTAAATTAACAGCAATGCTATACCATCCAATATAATATGGCTTCGCTCCTTTCGGAAAATGGGTCTTTTCATAAACCATATCTGTCGTTATAAGGAGATATTCATTTCCCATTTCAATAAATGCACAATCATCCAGAGGAATAGAAAATTTTTTTATTATCTCTTCAACAATTTTTCTTTCTCCTATATCCTGTAATTTCATAAATTTAATCCAAAACCTTTATTATTAATCTTTTCTTCCTTTAATTAATGCAATGGCGAGCATATCCAGATGATAGCAATATGGAAGAAATAAAGAGAATGGTGGAGAAATATTTTACTGTATATGAAAGCAGACAGGAGGAGAATGTTTTTGTCTTTTTCATTGAACTTCCATTGCAGGAAGAAATTCTTCAACAAAATTTTGACTTATTGTTAGAGGATTTAAAGAAAAAGAATTTGATACCTTTTCTGAGAGAAAGAAATGGAGAATATGTTATATTCATTACATATAAGCCAAGGGTAAAAGGCAAACCAGAATGGATAAATGTCGCACTTTTCATAGCAACTGTAATTACAACAATGTTTATGGGAACCTTTCTTTATCTCCAATATCTACAAGAAAATGTCACCATAGAATCCATATTAATGACAAAGAATCTCGTAAATGGCATAATATTTTTTTCGCTTCCTTTATTAGCTATTCTTGGCGTGCATGAATTTGGACATTATATCCTTTCAAAAAAACATGGAGTAGCTGCTTCCTTGCCTTATTTCATTCCTATTCCAATTCCTCCAATAGGAACTATGGGTGCTGTGATTTCAATGCGTGAGCCCATCCCTGATAGGAAAGCTTTACTGGATATTGGAATAGCAGGCCCTATTGCTGGATTCCTTGTTACAATACCAGTTTTTATAATGGGTCTTTACTTTATGCAGGAAAATCCAGTTATAGTTGGTAAGGAAGGGGGCATATCTATTGGTTTTCCTTTGCTTGGCATAGCCCTAAGCCATTTTTTCCAAATACCAGATGATGCACTCATGCATCCTACAGCCTTTGCAGGCTGGGTTGGATTGCTTGTTACAGCTATAAACTTGCTTCCTGCTGGCCAGCTTGATGGCGGACACATTGCAAGGGCAGTGTTGAAAGAAAAACACAAATATGTTAGCTTTGCCACAGTCATTTTACTTGCTTCGCTTTCATTTTTTGGCATGGGAAACTGGCTCTTCTTTCTTTTACTTTTGGTTTTCCTGATAGGAACAGAACATCCTCCTCCTCTCAACGAATTTGTTTCTTTGGATGGTAAAAGAAAATTCTTAGCTTTTATAGCTGTGCTTATATTTGTCCTAAGCTTTACACCTATGCCAATGTCAATATCTCAATAGCTATCCTTTTCCAGAACCATTTCCATTAAATTTCCTCTTTTTATCCTTTTTATTTTTATTTTATCAAGCACATGTAATACAATTTCATTTACTACTTTCACATTTCCTCCCAGCAAATGTCCTCCTCTGAGCATATGGTCTTTGCAAGCTAAGCTAACATGGGCATGTATTATAAACGAGTCATCATCTCTTCCAATGTTTCCCTGTAAAGAAACAAGTTCAGCTGGCTCTTTTATTCTTTCTTCAATATACTTTTCTCCATCAAAGTAACCAATGATAGCATCTTCGAGCATGCCTATTCCATTTAGTATGATTGCAGAATCTGCATTCAATTCTTTCATCAATTCCCTTAAATTCTGTAAAATTTCTCCTTTAACAAATTTCGCTACAACAACATTACCTTCCTTTTGCATAATTATAATCTGCACAATATTTTTAAATTAACCTCTCTTTCATACTCTGAGGGGAGAGCATATTAGAGATTATAGATAAAATAATTCCCTACATAAGTGGCTTATATACTTTGCCTTGGATAGTGGTAGGATTCTTTGCAAATATACTCCTTTCCCACTTTTTCGGTGAAGAAAAAATAAATAAAAAAATGAAAAAAGCAGGACTTGTATTGCTTTTCGTTTTCATTCCTATGTTACTATTCAAACTATTTCTGAACATAGAATTTGGTGAAGAGGAGATGGATTTTGTTTTTTTATCTGTGGCAGTAATGGCATTTTTATACCTAATTGCCTACATATTTGCAATCAGAAGAGCGCATGAAGAAAAAAAATCAATAGAATTTATAAAAACAGTTATAGTAAACCAAGGTAGAAGCGCCGCTTTTGTCGGCGGAGCAATGCTTGCAATAGAAAAGCTGGCAGTTTTTGCTGCCATATATCTTAGTTTGTTGGGCATTTTCCTTTTTGGTATCATCCCATATATACTTTCTGTATTGCATAAGAGAGAAACCATGAATGCAAAAGAGAAGAGCCCTCTTCCAGTGTATCTGAGGATATATCCATGGTATCTGCTTTTATTTCCTGTAAGCGCAGTTATTATTCATAGCCATACCGGGATAACTACAGCATCATTTGAATTTGGAAAATTGCTTAATTTATTGGCTGCAATAACAATACCTGCAGCCTTATATTATGTTGGAGCAAGTATTAAATTCAAGGATTTAAGCAAGAAGGAACTCAAAAAACTCTTTTTAGGAAAAGAAAAAGGAGAACTTGCATGGGTAAGAGATATTCTTTTTCTTACCATCGTTTTAACCCCCGCCATTATTGCAACCATTTTTGGCATACTTTTATTATTTCGCTTCATACCATATGAATGGTTTGTTGTTTTAGTTCTTAATTCTATTCTTCCAATAACCAGTACAAACATGTTTCTTGTTCCTTATGGAATAAACAAAAAAGTTACTGCTCTCTCAGTAACATGGACAACTGTCATTTCAATTCCTCTTTTCGTTCTTTTCCTGAATATATTCTCTCTTTTCCTTTAATGACATAAAACAATTGCTATTTGGGTTGCGATTAATAATTTATTCAATCTATTAGTCGAGATTTTTATTCTTTATTTATGCTGTCTCAAAAATCTTTAGATTTTCGTCGTTCATTTAAATTTTACATTTTGTATCAATAGAACATATTACTTAGGACCATATCAACCAAACTCATAAATCAAAAATTAAATAATAAAATAGATATTCATTGAGGGGCCCGTGGGGTAGCTTGGCATCCTTGTGGCTTCGGGAGCCATTGACCCGAGTTCAAATCTCGGCGGGCCCATT
>CAZNGK010000062.1:0-8108 GCA_964572575.1 uncultured Thermoplasmatales archaeon
CATTCATTATCTATCCACCTTCCATAAATCAAAACATATTTATATAAAATATCATATTCATCATAATTATCATAAAATGAAGAAAATAGAGCGGAAGCTTAGGAATGTATTGCGACATTGGGGATTTGGTGAGATTGAATCAGCAATATTTGCAACACTGGCAACATCAGATGGATTAACTGCTCAGGAAATATCTCATTCCATCGGATATGCATATTCAACAACAATAAATTCTTTGAATAATTTGATAAGGCTTGGATATGTAGAGAGAATGAGAGGGGATAAAAAATTCATTTACTTTGCAAATCTTGACTTTGTTAAAATAATGGAAAGAGAGAGCAAAAAAATCTCTTCCTTGCTTAGAGAATTATTTGATGAAATTCATGAAATTGAGGATTCATATAAAGATAGATTGAAGAAATTAAAGGCGAAAATAGAGAAAGCCATAAAATATTTGGAGGGAAAAAAAGCCCCTGATTGAGGAAATAAAATGGAGACCAAAACTGCAATTGGTATATTAAAATCTACAATAGGAAATCCAGTTACGAGAAGCGTGTTAAAGCCTCTCAGCAGATATTGTGAAAAAGATGGAAAAAATAGGATAGAAGTAGCTATAGAGCTATATACTGGACAAAGAGAAGATGCATGTTTTGCCTGCAAGCTGGCGGAAAAAATTATAAGAAAGGTGATTGAAAAGGGAGGAGAAGCATTTGGATTAAGCGAAGAGGAAGTTAAAGAAAAGTTTAAAGATTCATATTGGGCAAAAGCTCTTGCCTCCACAGTTAAAGGAATAGCACTTTTTGGTGTACGTCGCCCATTCACAGCAGGCGCCCCCTACCAAGTTGTATGGGATATTACAAATGCATGCAATTTAAAATGCAAACATTGCTATTCTACTTCTGGAAAAAAAGGAGAGAATGAGCTTTCTACTAGCGATGCCAAAAAAGCAATAGATATTATGGCAAAAGCTGGAGTGACAATTCTTGCCTTTTCTGGAGGAGAGCCATTGGTAAGGCAGGATATTTTTGAACTTGCAAAATATGCTTCCAGCAAGGGAATGTATGTTGCAATAGCAACAAATGCTACACTTATAACAAAAGAGGTTGCTAAAAAAATGAAAGAAGCTGGAATACAATTTGTCCAGATAAGCTTAGATGGCGCAACACCTGAAGTGCATGATGAATTTAGAGGCGTTAAGGGGGCTTTTGAGAAGACTATTGAAGGTATAAAAAATTGCGTTGAAGAAGGATTTTTTGTTGAAGTTTCTACCACTGCGACACATTTCAATTATAAGCAGATTCCTGAAATAATTGATTTATGTGAAAAACTTAAAGTAAACTGGTTTATGGTATTCAATTTTGTTCCTACTGGAAGAGGAAAGTTCATAGTTGAGAATGATTTAACTCCTGAAGAAAGAGAAGAACTATTGCACATGCTATGGCGTAAATCAAAAGAATCGAGTGTTGAAATCCTTTCCACCGCTCCGCAATTTGCAAGAGTAGCTCTGCAGGAGGAAAGTAAAAAAGAAAATGGAATTGTGATACCAACTCATTTTTATAATCCAAGTTTACAGGGACAGCTAATTGACTTAGCTGAATTTATTGGGGGATGCGGAGCAGGTCGATTTTATTTAGCAATGGAAGCAAATGGAGATTTGCAACCTTGCGTTTTCTTCCCCTTAAAAATTGGAAATATTCTGGAAGATGATTTCGAGGAACTTTGGAGGAAAAACAGGGTGCTGGAGGAACTAAGAAATAAAGATATAATTAAAAAATGCAAGGAATGTGATTATCGCTATTATTGTGGAGGATGTAGAGCCAGAGCTTATGGTTATTTTGGTGATTATCTCATGCCAGATCCAGGTTGCATTAATAATATTGATTTCTATGAAGAGGCGAAGAAGAAATGGATGAAATAGATGTTTTACTTACATGCGATGAAACGCTGATGAGCAATCATCATGGCAAAGAGTTTTTAGGATTTGGTACAAGCGCTCCTCCAAACTGGTTGCCAGAACAAATTTTCAGATGGCTGTTTTTTCCAAAGATGAAAAAAATAGATGGTTTGCCTTGGCAAGCTCCTTATGGATTGCGTAAAATAGAAGCGAAGCTGATAGATGAAGGAATAGATGCTGTTATTGTCGATCCAAGAGATTTAAATAGATATAGAGCTAAAGCCATAGGAATATATGTAATGGATGCATTTGGATGGGGGCCGTCATCAACAACTTTTGCAGGAATAATGGGAAGCGGTGAACCCTATCTGGCAAAGTATTTTAAGAAGCTTCTGAATAGTGAGGGATATAAAAAGCTGAAGAGACAAGGAGCAAAAACTATTGTAGGTGGTCCATCTGCATGGCAGTTTAAGTATGAACCAGAATTTCTGAGAGAGTATGGCATAGATTGTGTTTTTAATGGCGAAGGTGAAATGGCAGTAAAGCTATTTAAGGATGCAATCAATGGCAATGAATTACCTCAATTTTATGACGAAGAAAATACTCCATTATTAGAAGAAATATCTGAAATTAAAAGAGCATCTATCAATGGGCTTGTTGAAATAGGAAGAGGATGCCCGCGGAAATGCAAATTTTGTAGCGTTACCCAACGACCCCTGAGATGGTATCCATATGAAAAAATTGAAAAAGAAATAGAAGTAAATGAAAAGTACGGAGTTAGCTCTTGCATTTTGCATGCTGAGGATGTTTTACTCTATGGACAAAATGGAGTTATTCCAGATGAGGAAAAGGTACTGAAATTGAATGAGCTTGCAAAGAAACATGCTGAATATGTAACATGGAGTCATATATCATTTGCTGCCATTGATGCAAAACCAAGAATAATAGAAAAAACAGCAGAAATTTTGCTTGACGAAAAGCAAAAATGGTGGGGAGCAGAGATGGGAATAGAAACAGGCTCTGCAAGATTGATAAAAAAAATAATGCCTGCAAAAGCCAAGCCATTCAGGCCGGAAGAATATCCAGAAATAGTGAAACAGGCAGCCGGCATATTAACAGACAATGGCATGATCCCTGCCTGCACCCTCATAACTGGATTGCCAGAAGAGGAAGATGAAGATATAATAAAGACAATAGAACTCATAGAAGATTTGAAGGATTTCAGAAGCCTTATTGTGCCTCTATTTTTCGTTCCAATGGGAAAATTGAAAGACAGAGACTGGTTTAGAAGGGAGGAAATGAGCGATTTGCATCAAGAATTATTTATTACTTGTATGCGACATGATTTGAAATGGTTGAAAAAAATTATGGAAGCGTACTTTCAGGGAAAAAAATCACATGCAATAATGAAACCATTCTATGTTCTATTTACAAAAATAATTGAATGGCAAATAAGGAAAAATAAAGTATTTAGACTACAGGATTAGAGATTTATCAAAATCGCAAATGTGAAATTCATATTTTATTTTCCCATCTACTTTGCATACACCAAAGTATATATCATTGTATGGGATAGGATCTCTTTCCCAATACTTACATTCGCTACATGTTTTACATTTTCCTTCTAAAATAACTACGTTTTTGCCTTCCCTTCTACCTGCCTCCTGCCTCATGATATACTGAAAATAAAACCATTTTTAAAGAATTTGTGTAATAAACTATACATGGATTATATATGACAACATTTTTGTCAATTGATGTTTACAATTTTAATTGTCTCTTTAAATGAAAGGAGAAAATCAAGCATTTCCACTAAATTGATGCCTTTTGGAGTAAGAGAATATAATCTATTATTTTTCTCAATTATTCCTTTTTTGATGAGTTTGTTTAAATGAAAGGCTAGTTTTGATGAATATTCAATATTCAATTTTTTTAGCATTCCCGTATAATTGAGGGAATTATTGTAAAGTAACTGTAAAATTTTTCTTCTGATGGGATTTTTGCATATTTCTGCAACCTCTTCAATATATGAAGCAATATCACTTTCACATATCTCATTCAATAACATTTTTTCTTCTGAAGAGCTACATGCTATTACAAGATTAAAATGTTTAGTTGTGGCAATTTTATGCAATTCTTTAAAATATTTGATGACTTCTCTTTGCCCGCATGTATTTAAAAGATATTCAATTCCAGAATGAATTATTGTTGCTTTTCCCTTTTTATTTTCTACAAATTTCTTTATTTTTTCTATTAAATCTGAAAGATGAGATGAGTTTTTCACATTTTTCCTTAACCATATGCTTTCTTCTGCAGAAACTCCATACCTCCTTTTAAACTCAGCGGGATTTATATCTGCAATAAGTAGCACAATTCCATTGAAGGCATAATCTAAAAGAGATTTTGATGAAGGATGCTTCACCTCAATTTTTTTATCTTTAATTTTGTTGAGCAACGCTAGAAGACATTCTGTATCAAATGGTTTTTGAATGTAATCCACAACCCCAAGTTTCATTGCTTCAACAGCGCTTTCAATTTCTCCATATCCTGTAACAACTATAAATTTTGAATTTATTCGCCCTTTGTAAGCCCATCTAAGCACTTCCATTCCAGACATATCAGGCATTTTTAAATCAAGCACAACTGCAGAATATTTATTGGATGCCAACATCTCTATGGCTTTTTTTCCTCCATCTGCTATATCCACATCAAAATTATTTGCCCTCAAATATTTTTGCAATTGTTTAAGAAAGACAAGATTGTCATCTACTATCAATATTTTCATCCTCTCTCCTCTGGTAGAAATACCCTCACTTCAGTTCCCCTTCCTTTCTCACTTTTTATAATAATTTTTCCTCCATGTTGCTTTACTGCCCAATCTGCTATGAAAAGTCCCAAGCCACTTCCTTCTCCGAGAGGGCGAGTGGTGAAGAAAGGTTTTATTGCATCTTTCACCACATTTTCATCCATGCCAACGCCGTTATCTTTAATTTTTATTTCAATGCCATTTTCTCTTTCTATTGAATCTATTATAACATAATGTCCTTTTTTGCTTTCATCTTTTGCCATAATGGCATTTCTGATTATATTCATGAAGCATTGCATTAGGCGATATTCATCTCCCGTAATATTATGGGAATTCACTCTATTCTGGATGATGACATCATCAACATTACATGTTTTCTTAACTTTTTCCAGAGCAGATTCTATAATTGCCTTTATATCAACCACTTTTCTCTCAATTTTCCCCATCCTGGAAAAACTCAAAATTTCTCTGATAATGGCAGACGCATTCTCAACCTCTCTTTTAATAATCTGCAGTTCCTCTCCATATTCTTTCCCAACTTTCGATAATAGATAATCTGCAGTAATATTAATATTGGCAAGAGGCGTATTAAGTTCATGGGCCACCACCGCCGCCAGCCTGCCCAAGGATGCCATTTTTGTATGTTCAAGAAGCTTTTCCTGCATTTGCTTAATTTCTGTGACATCTCTTCCCAAGGCAACTGATCCAATTGGTTTGCCATTTTCATCAGTTAGATTTTTTGAATACCATGAGATTATCTTTTTCTTTCCGTCCTTTGTTCGTATTGTTGTTTCAAAATTTTCCACTACTTCCCCTTTTTTAATTATGTCCATAGCTTTGCTGAAAATTTCATTTCTATATTCTTCATCAGGATACAACCATTCCCATATTTTAGCATGTCCCATCACTTCATCTTTTGTATATCCACTTATTTCCTCAGCTGCTCTGTTCCATATAACAACATTACCATTTTCATCCAATACATCAAGCCATACATTTGCATTTTCTATTATGCTTTTTAAATATTGGTTCAGTTTTTTTACCTCTTTTTCAGTTTTCTTTATCTCTGTAATATCTGTAATTATACACAATAAGCCTCTGCCTTTTTCATATGGTATGGTTGTAGCATTCACCAGCACACTTTTCCTTTTTCCATTTTTATCAATTATTGCACATTCACATGAAGAAAATCCCTTTTCTTTTAATTGTTCTTTATACATTATTGCCTTTTCTTTTTCTTCAGGTGCCACTAAATCAAGGAAATTAAATTGTGGAGAATACATTTCCTCTCTACTATATCCTGTAATTTCCTCAGTTTTTTTATTTGCATATACAATTTTATCTTCTTTACTTATGAATATGGCATTGGGTGAATTCTCTGCAAGAATCCTGAATTTTTCCTCACTTTCCATTAGGGCATCTATTGCCTTTTTCTTTTCTGTTATATCTAAATCTACACCCCTATATCCAATAAGATTTCCTTCCTCATTTAATATTGGAACACCGCTGGTAATTAGCCACCTCTCCATTCCATTTTTATGGAGATTTCTATTTATAAAACTCCTGAAAGCTTTTTTGCTTTCAAATATTCTGAAAACTTCTTCTTTTAATCTTTCTCTGTCTTCTGGATGGAATAAATCATAGAAATGTTTTTTACCAACTATTTCTTCAACCTTATAGCCAAGTATATTTTCTATAGCAGGGCTGGCATAAGTATATAAGCCATTTGCATCAACTTCCCATACCCATTCATTTGCATTTTCTACAACCTGTCTGAATCTTTCTTCACTTTCTCTCAATGCCTCCTCAGTTTTTTTCAATTCTGTTATATCTCTTATAAAAGCAGCAATCTGTTTTACTTCTCCATTTTCATCAAAAATAGGATAAAAGCACTGATCATACCACTTACCATCTCTTTCATCTATGAATTTTATAGGTTTTTTACTTTTTTTTACTTCTAAAGCTTTTGCAAATCTCTCTCTAAATATGCCTGGAGGAAGATATTTCTTTACATCATCACCAATAAGCTCTTTCCTGCTTTTTCCAAAATTTTTTGCCATTGATTCATTTACATCAAAAATAGTCCCATCAAATCCAATTACAATCACCATATCATGGGTGGCATTTAATGCTGTTTGTGCCAGCCTTTCGCTTTTTCTTGCATCCTTTTCTTTTTCAATTAATTCTGTTATATCATGGAAATTAAATACTATTCCTCCAACTGCAGGCAAATCAAGTAAATTCCTTCCCGTTACTTTTACAATTCTCCATCTTCCATATTTATCACAAACACGGAGTATTGCTGAAATTGCCTTATTTGGTTTCGATAAAATCTCCTTTTTCTTTTTCATAATGATGTCCAAGTCTTCAGGATGAACAAATTCTATTAAATCTCTTCCAACAATTTCTTCTGCTGAGTAGCCAAGCACATTTTTTATTGATGGAGTGATATAATGAATAATGCCCTCTTCATCAATAACCATGATAATATCTGAGCTATATTCTACCAATGAATGAAAATATTCTCTGCTTCTCTCCATTTCTTCTTTCATCTCTTTATACTCAACAATATCTGCTATCCTCATTGCAATATAACGGAGCAGTTGTATCTCTTCTTCCAAAAAAGGTCCTATATCTTCAGAAGGTGTTTCTTCTATGTATCCAATTTCCACAAATCCTTCTTTTTTACCATTTATCAATATGTCTTCTTTTCTATTCCAGCAAGTCTGCTTATATTTTGGAGAAAAATATTCTTTATTTCTGAATATAATTTTCCCATAAGCCAGTTCTGCATGTTGCAGAGCCTTAGGAATAATCTCCACTATTTTCTGAAGCATTTCATCAACTGTAACACTTTCTCTCGCAATTTTTTCTATTGAATAAAAACATTCCAGTTCCTTTATCCTTTCTTTTAATATATTAATAACCTCCTGCCTCCTTTTTTCCTCCCTCTTTTCGGTGGTTATATCCCGAAAGGCAAAAAGTGTTAGCTGTTTTTCATTAAAAATAAAATTGGAAAAGGAAAGTTTTATTTCTATTATCTCGCCATTGGCATTTATCATTTTGCTATACAAAGGTTCTTTCCCAGTAGAGAGCAACGCATTACGCAACTCGTTTATATGTGATGGATGAATAAACTCAAAATAATGTTTCCCTATTATCTGCTCCTCGTCTTTTATTCCAAGTATTTTCATACCTGTCTTATTTATTCCAATAATTTTACCATTTTCAACAATAATTGTTCCATGAGGAGAAAAATCAAAAATATGCATGAGTTCTTCTCTCCATTCAGAGAATTCTTTGCCCATTTTCTTCGCCTCTTCCTTATATTTTTCATAGATATTTAAATGTTACATGAAGGAGATGCAAAATTAAATGATGGAAGCATGAATGCAAATATTATTGATG
>CAZNGK010000063.1:0-8031 GCA_964572575.1 uncultured Thermoplasmatales archaeon
GGAAAAATTTCTCTGAAATATTGCAGTGAATGCAATCTGCCATTGCTCAAAAGTGTGTGCTCTTGCGGGCACGAAGCAAAGCAGGTTAAAATAACTCCTCCTGGAGATGTTCGTCCTTCTTTTAACTTCGATAGAAAACTGATTGCCAGTGTAATAAAAAAGCAATTTGGTTCATGCTATCTTCCTGAGGTTACACTTTTAAATAGTACTCCTGCCATAGACAGAAGCGATGAAGTAATTATAGATGGCAAAGTGGCTGGACTTTTTTACTACGATATCTTTTCAAGGAAATTTTACTTTCAGCCTCGCCCATGGTATGCGGCGTTGCTTGACATAAAAAAAGGATATGTCATTGCCGATAAAGGAGCAGAAGAAGCAATTTTAAAAAGCTCCAACCTGATGGCTCCTGGCGTGAGGGAAGTAGATGGAGGAATAAAAAGAGGGGATGAGGTGGTAGTGCTGAATGGGGAGAGACAAGTTATAGCATGCGGAAAAGCTTGGATGGATGCAGAGGAAATGGATGGTAGAGGAATGGCAGTGAAAATAAGATGGAGAGGAAGGCAAAGTGCAGAAAAAAAGGAAAAGAGAAAATGGAGGGACGTTATTAAAGAAAATGAAGATGTAATCAGAAGTATGGAAGGAAGAGCTTTCTCTTTCATTGAAGAAGTTATTAAAAAATACAATCTTCCTTCTGTTGTTTCATTCAGCGGAGGGAAAGATAGTCTTGCAACTCTGCTTTTAGCCATCGAATCAGGGCATGAAATGCCAATGATGTTTATTGATACTGGCTTAGAGTTTGAAGAAACGAAAAGGCATGTGTATAAGGTTGCAGATTCATATGGCATTGAGTTAATTGAAGGAAAAGCTGGCAGGAAATTCTGGGAATCACTGCCTTTCTTTGGGCCGCCTGCCCGCGACTATAGGTGGTGTTGCAAGACTTGCAAGCTTGGAGTGGCAGCAAGAATAATAAAAGATAATTTTCCAGATGGGCTGATTTCATTTATTGGACAGAGGAGGTATGAGTCATTTAGTAGAGAGAGGCATGGAAGTGTATGGAAGAATCCATGGGTTCATGGGCAGGTGGGGGCCTCTCCAATCCAGCATTGGACAGCTCTGCATGTATGGCTTTATTTATTTGTAAAGAAGGCGAGATGGAATAAGCTATATGAGGAAGGATTTAGCAGAATAGGTTGTTGGCTCTGTCCTGCATGCGATATGGCAGAGTTTGAAATCAAAAAGCATGAGGACTGGCATTTGTTTCAGCATGCTCTGCAAAGTTTTGCAAGGAAGCATAGTCTGCCAGAGGAATGGATTAACCTCGGCTTATGGAGATGGCGTCGCAAGCCAAAATGGAGCAATATAAGCTATGAAATAAAGGAGGAGAGGAAATATGAAGTGGAGGGCAACGAAGACAGGATAGAAAATTTCCTGAAATTGCTTGGAAAAGTTAAGAAAATTGGAAAAGGGAAGTATGAAGTGAATGGAATAAAAATTGATGGGATAAAGGCAAGTGAAAAAGAAGAGTTGGTGAAAGATATAATATACCGTGCCATAAACTGCGTTGGATGTGGCGTATGCATTTCAAAATGTAGCCAGAATGCAATTTATATGCAAGAAGGAAAAGCTTACATTGCCGACAATTGCATACATTGCTTACAATGCATGGATGAGTGTCCTGTAATCGTATTCAAGTAGTTTTGAGATTGATTCCAAATTTAATTAGTAATCTCAAAGTATGGTATCAAGAATTTGAATATTCACTATCATAACCATATTCTTCATTCAATTTTGCTCTTCAAACGAAAATTATTCATATATTAGCTAGTTTATTTAAATATGATAAAAGCTTTGACAATAGCTGGGATGGACAGCGGAGGAGGAGCAGGAATCACAGCAGATGTAAAAACATTTGCTTCTTTCAATGTTCATGGGATGGCTGTTGTAACTGCTCTCACAGCTCAAAATACAAAAGAAGTTTTGGACATATATTATGTAACTCCAGAAATGGTAAAAAAGCAAATCGAAGCTATTGCAGAGGATATTGGCATAGATGCTGCAAAGACAGGCATGCTTGGAACAGGAGAAATTATAAAGACGGTAGCCAATGCAATAAAGAAATATGATTTTCCTACTGTCATTGACCCTGTTATGATTGCCACTGGTGGAGCAAATCTTATAGAAGAAAAAGCCATTGATGCCCTTATAAAATACCTTCTTCCCATGGCAATGGTGGTGACGCCAAATAAATATGAAGCAGAAAAGCTTGCTGGAATTAAAATAAGGAAAAAAGAAGATGTGAAAAAAGTTGCAAGAGAAATTCATAAAATGGGGGCTGAAGCAGTTGTTATAAAAGGAGGACATTTAGCTGGAAGAGAAGCTGTGGATTTCCTTTACTATAAAGGAAGATTTTTTGAATATAAAAGAAAGAGAATAAAAGGTTCCTTTCATGGCACAGGATGCGCATTTTCCGCTGCAATAACAGCAAATCTTGCAAAAGGAAAGGAAGTTGAAGAGGCAGTAAAAATAGCAAAAGAATTTGTGAGCATGGCAATAGAATATGCAGCCAGCATAGGCAAAGGAAATTGTCCAGTTAACCCAATTGCATGGCTTGGGAGAGATGCAGAAAAATGGAAAACATATGAAGAATTGAGGAGAGCAATAGATGAAATAATCTCCTTTAAGGGCATTTATAAGCATATTCCAGAAGTTGGCATGAACTTTGCATATTCCCTGCCCATGCCCTATGCAAAAAGCATCAATGATGTGGTGGCAGTGGAGGGGAGAATCGTAAAGGCTGGAGAAAAAGCAAAAGCTGGAGAAATTAAATTTGGAAGCTCTCATCATTTAGCTAAGGCAATACTCACAGTCATGAAATACAATGCAGATATGAGGGCAGTCATGAATATAAAATATGATGAGGAGGTGATAGCAAAAGCAGATAAAAAATTTGTTGTATCTTATTACGATCGTCAGCGGGAGCCTGAGAATATAAAAAGGAAAGAAGGTGCTACCATGGAATGGGGAATGAAGCAGGCAATAAAGAAGGCAAAAGGAACGCCAGATGTCATATATCATAAAGGAGATGTTGGTAAAGAACCAATGATTTTAATCTTCGGGAAAAGCCCAAGGCAAGTAATTCAAAAATTTAAGGAGCTGATTTAAATAATTTAAGCCTAAATTTCCTCCACCAATATTTTTCCTGCCATTCCTCTTCCCATTGTTGTTTCTCTTCCATCTACAGAAATGACTATTGGTCCATGCAAAGGATGTTTTGCCACTATCTCAACAATCTTGCCTTCTCTTATGCCTCTAGCCCTCAAATTTCTCTGAAAGCCGTATCCACCTTCAATTTTTTCTATCCTAGCTTTTTTGCCTTCTGGAAGTTCAGTTAATGGAATCATCATACGTTAAGCAGGTTCCTATTAAAAATTTTTCAGCGAAATTATTATAGATGAAAAAAACATATCCTAATATGCAAAGGAAAAAATTGGCTATACTTCTATCAGTTGCATTACTTACACCTCTGCTAACTGGGTGTGTAGAGAAATTTGAGGAAGTAGAAGGATTTGATATGAATATGATAAATAAGATTTCTTCAGAGCGAAATGAAGAGGCAATGCCAATAATTGTGAGTGAGGAAAATCCATTTTATGCATTAATAGCAACACCTGTATCGTTGTATTACGATGAAGACGGCCAGCATGTAGAGCCGTTGCTTGTGGAAAATATTACAAATCCTTCTAAGCCTGTAAAGAGATTCAAGGACTTTTATTCTGTGTCGTATAAGAAAATTGATAAGGGAACTCCTGAAAATGTATCCATTGAGCTTAGCAAGATATGGAAGAGGAGCGATGCTGCTCTTCTCATTGAAAATAGCAAGAGAGGATATGAGCTTGGAGTTGTAGCCACTCCAATAGCAAGTTATCTTAATATTCCTATTTTTGTGACAAATGATACAGCCAACATAAAGAATATTTTGAAAAAATTGGGAGTAAAATATACTTTCATATGTGGAGATTTGAAGGGATATGAAATTACATGGAAGTTTGAAGATGATGAAGAGATAACAGACTTTTTAATTGAGCTTGTGAAAAATAAGTTTGATGAAGTAAAGTATATAACTATGACCAATCCCTTAGATGCCTTTATGCCCAAGGTTTTAAACAGAACAAGTTTTCATTTTGAGGGAACAGTTAGCTCAGTGGCGATGCTTCCGTCTACAATTATTTCCACACTTAAAGGATTTCTAAATCCTGGTGTTCATAATTTTACGATCCCTGAAGATTATAAGTATGCATTACTCAAAATAGATTTAGAGAATTTGGATTCTGAAGATGTAGATGATTTAGGAGATTCTCTTCTCCTTACAGGAGGACCGAGACTGGAAGATGTGCCATTAGAGCAGCAGGCTTATGAAATACAAATTTCAACTCTCGCTGGTATACCGGAAAGAGATGAGAATGGCAGGATTATAAAGGATAAGCTACACTACGAAACAGTCTTATATGACAGAGGAGGAGTTACCTATGATTTACAGGTAATGGGAACATGGCTTGCTAAAAAGGAAGGAAGTTATAAGCTTGATGTCACCATTGAAAAACTCGAAAATCCATATTATGCACCAATGAAGAAACTTTCATCTATTGCTCCTTATCTAACAGCTTATCGCAAAGGCATAATATTTGCCAAGCCTGAATTTGCTTTTGCAGCAACTGATAACGTTACAGTTAATGGAGAAACCTGCCCTGGCTTTTATGTTCCGAGAAAAAATCCAAAACTTGCAGTGGCATCAAATAAGCATGTTCTTGAAATACATGAAATGCTGAACAATTTGCTTGCGAAAATATCAAATATATCTGTAGATAATCTAGAGGAGCTCCGAAACTATTATGCTGAGAATCCCATATACATAGCAATAGTTGGCGATGCAACAATGATTCCTCAATACATTTATGATAATCCAGATACGCCTTTAGATGATCCAATGGTTATATATTATTTCGGATATGGAACCCCGAGCGATTATATTTATGGAAATATAGATCCCAAATTAGATGACATAAAGAATGATTCCTATACAAAATGGCCTTATCAGGAGAATATAGTTGCCCGTGTCACAGGATGGGATGTGCAGGATGCATCTGCATTAATTGCCAGAACAGTATTCTATGAAAAAATCGTAGACGCTCTTGAAGAATGGAGAAAAACTGCAACAGTTCAAACAGGTTGTGGAACAGATTTTCAGAAGATACCAATTTTAGAACAAATAAAGAATATTCTCGCTCCCCTGCTTGGGGGACATGCAGGCGACCCAATGAAATTTCCATCTGGGGCGACACATTTCTCAGGAGATTATGTTGCTCATGTAGTTGAGGGAGGAGGATATGATGTTTTGAGGGCAGAATACACATTTTCTCAGATAGAGGGATTCAGTGACGAAGCTCTGAATAAAATAAAGAAGGCAGGCATTCTTAACATGCTCTTCTTCCCGAAGATGGAAGTAAAGTTGGTGAGTGGTGAAAAAGTTGTTAAAGGAGGAGAATATCAGCTGAAAAGCAACATTATATATGCAAATGGGCATGGGAGCATGCATCTTTATGAATTTGGCGATGTATTCATGTGGGGTCTTGGGCTTGGCTATGTTCTCGGCCCACTTCTCATGCAATTCATTACGCGCATTTCAATGTTTGCCTCTCCTTTAGGAGCACTTGGAACATACTGTCCGAGGAATGTAGAAAATATGGATCTTGGACCATCAGTGGTTATTATCGAAAGCTGTGTTGTTGGCAAAATAGATGGAATGTATCCTCCAAATAATATTGGACAGGCATATCTGCATGCTGGAGCAAATGCTTTAGTTGCAGCCTCAACTTTCACAAATGTTGCTGGCTATCTAAAGCCACGTCCTTTCGCAAATAGCTTTGGTATAGTTGCATATATAAAAGCATGGTATGATTTGATAACCAAAGAAGAATATCCAGATGTGAACTTTGGTGTAATAATTCATACTGACTTTTTGAACCACTTAATTGAAAATAATTCAGATATTGGAAGAGCCTTCAGGGATGCAAGGAATACATATCTTCAAAAAGATGCAAATTCAACATTCCTGTGGGTTCCACCCCTAGAAGAAAATGTAAATCAGCTTTTTGGAAAGGGAACAAAAGTTATGGACAAGAAATACAATACATTTCTTGAATACAATCTCTTTGGAGACCCAGCATTCAATCCATATCAACCAGTAAATAATGGCTAGAGATACCAGGAAAATGCAAGCAGTGCAACACTTACAACAAGCATTATTATCCATATGCCAATATTCCATGCAAAAATCTTTCTCCCATCTAAGGGTCCAAATGGAATTAAATTAAAGAGGGCTAAAAATGCATTTATGGAAGCAACGCTTATGAAAATTACTTCCACAACTCCTCCAATTGAAGAAAGCATGAGAAAGAGTAAGGCAAGAAATATGTTGGTGGCAGGTCCAGCCATTGATATTTTCCCACTTTCCTCACGTGTCGGCATACCAAATATATGAACAGCTCCTGGAGCAGCGAAGACAACGCCTGCAAAGCTGAAAAGGAGGGCAAAGAGCAAACCCTGAGGAAACATTCTATACTCTGACCAGTATCCAAGCTTCATTCCTGCATACTTATGAGCTATTTCATGGCATGCAAATGCTGTCACTATTGCAAGAAAAGATACAGGAAGGAAAAAGATGAAGGCATCAAAGCCATTATATCTGGAAAATGCAATGGAAAAAGCCAGAGTGAGAACAGCTATTGAAATAAGCAGATGATTTATTTCCTCTTTACTAAATGAAATTCCTCTCTTGCTATATTGTCCGAAGGGAATCTCATGAAATGAATAATAAATTTTTTTCATTGAAATGGCATGATATCATCCTTTATGAATTTTTTCATATGAAATCAATGCATTTTCAAGCATGCATGCTATGGTAACAGGACCAACACCACCTGGCACAGGCGTCACCGCTTTTGCCTTTACAGCAGCGCTTTCGTCAACATCGCCATATATTTTTCCATTTTCCTTTTTTATTCCAGCATCAATTATTATGCTTTCATTGCTGACATGCTCTTCCTTTATCAAACCTTTCACACCTGTTGCAGTAATAATAATATCTGCTTTCTGAGTGTGTTGCTTTAAATCTTTTGTGTATATATGGCATACAGTTACAGTTGCATTTCTATTCAAAAGCAAAATTGCAAGTGGCTTGCCTACAATATTGCTGTGATTCACCACAACAACATCTTTTCCCTGCAATTTTATTTTCTCACTCTCCAAAATTTTTAAAATAGCTTTAGGTGTGCATGGAATAAGTTCTTCATTTCCCAAAAGCATATTACCTATATTGTAAGGATGCAACCCTTCAACATCCTTTCTTTCATCAATTTTTTTTATTAGCTTGTTATAATCCAGGTGTAAGGGCAAGGGAAGCTGAATATTTATGCCTGTTATACTTTCATCATTATTCAATTCCTCAATTTCCCTTTCCATTTCTGCTTGGCTAATGTAATCAAATCTTCTTATTTCATGTTCAATACCTACCCGCCTGCAAGCTTTATCCTTCAGTTGTGCAAATAATATCGATTCTTCACTACCTTCAGCAATTAATGTTACAATTTTTATTTCCTTTCCCTCAACTTTTCTGCTAATTTCCTCTTCCATCCTGCTTGCGATTTTTCTTCCATCAATGATGTGCATGATGCCATATAAGAAAGAATTTTATAAATCATTGGTAAATGCTAGTTATAGCCATTAGTTATAACATTTCATCACGAGGGCAAAAAAGATTATTTTCATGAATAGCGCTGACTATTTGAACGAGAGCAGCCAGAATAATATTTATCTCATTCATCAACTCTTATAGAATAGAAGTCCATCATTTCTGAGCAGTGTATTCATTTTTCAAAATTGTTAACATTGCCTCTGAATAGAGACTGTCAAGAATTTGGAAATTTTAAAAAATAAGAAATGCCCCTCCTGATGAAGAATCAGGAGGGGATGAAT
>CAZNGK010000064.1:0-5654 GCA_964572575.1 uncultured Thermoplasmatales archaeon
TGCCCTTCACAGTCTTTATAAATGATTTCATTATTCAGTATAGAGGTGGAAAATGAGAAAAGAGATATGGAGAAAAGGTTTGGTTGTTATTGCAGTGGCTGTATTTCTGAATCTTGCTATACACTCTGCCATAAGTGCACGAAATTCTATGTTGCCTGAAATGGAAGAACAAAAAAACAAGGAATGCAAAAGTTATGAAGAAACGGAAGTTCTTGAAGTGGAAGTCACTGAATATGGGCAGAATGGATTGACAGAGAGTAAAACAATAGAACTGCCAAAAAAAGTGGTAAATGAGCTCAAGAACAGACTAATTGATGCCAAAGGGATGGAAGAGAGATTTTACATACTTAAGGAGTACGGATTAATTTCAGAAAAGGCAATGGAAACTTGGAAAAAAGGAATGTACCAAAAAGCAGAATCTATGGGTTTAGCAAAACTTGAACAGCAAGCTACCACAACCAAGTATGGAAAATTGGGTATTTTGAATTTTCCTGTAATGTTAAACTTCCTTTGTAAAGTTAACGCCATCTATATCCTGAATGGCAATGCTCATCTTGGCTTCCCACCTATTGCTGGCTTAATGAAGTTTTTTGGTTCAAAGATTTTATCTTTTGATATAGTTGACATGTGCTGGGGAGTGCTTGGCATTTTGGAAACAAAGGGTCTTCTTAGAACTCATACTCTTGTTGCCATTCCAAGCTTCATGTGCTTGGCGGGATTTGTTGGAGTGCATATACATATTCCATTGGTTCTTGATATTTATAACGGCTTTTCAGCAATGGCTTTTGCACTTGGCTTAGGAATACATGGTATCGATTTTAATCTACCATCATTTGCTTTGCTGGGCTTCATTGCAGGCGGCCTTTTTATGGTAGTGCTAAATAGCCTTATAGCAGGAGGTACTCAATAAACACTCAATAATAAACACTCAATAAGCAAAGAAGAACATAAATAATGCGTTTCCTTTTATGAGCATGCTGGCAGTTGTAACTGGAGGAGATAGAGGAATAGGAAGAGCAACATCATTAATGCTTTCAAAAAATGGATATGATGTTGTGTTCACTTATAAAAGCAATGAAGATAAAGCCATGGAAACTCTTTCAGAACTTAGAAAGCATGGAAATGCAGAATGTTACAAACTTGATGTTACAAATTTTGATGACGTAGAAGATTTTTTCAGAGAAATCGGAAAGAAATATGAAGCTATAGATGTACTTGTAAACAATGCAGGAATAGTTGGGAAATTTACTTCATTGGAGGAGATAACGATAGAAGATTGGAGAAATGTAATTGAGGTAAATCTTGCTGGCGTATTTTACTGCTGTAAAGCTGCTCTTCCTTATTTAAAAAAGGCTAAAGGTTGCATAGTGAATTTAAGCTCCATAGCTGGAAAAATGGGAGGGACTGTTGGCGCACATTATGCAGCAAGTAAGGCAGGAGTAATAGGATTAACTTTTTCGCTTGCAAGTGAGCTTGCCAAATATGGCATAAGAGTAAATGCTGTTGCTCCAGGACCAGTGGATACAGGTCTTTTAAACGAGGAAATAAAACAAAAATTGAAAGAGCTGGCTATTCTTAAAAGAATAGCGAAGCCAGAAGAAATTGCTCATGCCATTCAATTCCTGATAGAGAATAAATACGTCACTGGAGAAGTTGTTGATGTAAATGGTGGAAGGTATATGGATTAAAGTAAAAAGATATATAGACTAAGGAAAGATTAAGTCAAAATAATATCAAGATAATCTCATATGTTAAGTATCCATACTTGTTGCTCATCTGTAGCTGTATTATCTGCAGTATCATAAGCAATAGCCTTTATGGTATGCCATCCAATTGAAAATTCATCCCACAGCCATATATATGGCTCATTTTCAAGCACTGCCTTTATTTCATCATCTATATATATCTCCACCTTTTCTATATCAGAATCTGTATCTTCTGCATCCACTTCTATACTTATTTTACCAAGTATTACAGTAACTCCTATATTTTTCCTCTCCTTACCAAAAACATAGAGATAACCATCAACTGGTTTTGTTATATTAACCTCTGGTGGAATTGTATCAGGAGATTTTTCAATGCTACAAAAGACTGCACCATAAATACCCCATTTTTTACCTGCAGAAATTCCAGCAAAATTATACCAGTGTATATTGGTATCCCATGTATTATAACAAGCATAGTGATGGTGGCTGTCGTAACCTATTGCTGTTATAAAATGATCTGTATGTCCGTCGCCATCTGTATCAACAAGAAATATTATTGGATGAGATTCATTAATCTCCCTGCAAAATCTTTCCCATGTGAGTGTGTTCCAATAAACACTCTCCACTATTGGCATATATTTTGGGTTTCTCCAGCGAATATAATTTTTCAGAGCTCTACCAACATCTGTAAACCAGCTCCATCCATAATAATTTTTGCTGTAACTCTGAGAGGTTTTCATAAAATCTGCTATGCAATTATCATCATGTTCATCTCCAAAAGGAGGTTCTGATTTATCAGGCAAAAGATTTGGAGGATAATCTATAGGAACGCAATAATCATTGTAATTTTCAACGCTTGCAATGGCGTTATTCACCTTCTCTGTTTGAGTGGAAGCGTCGCCATCTATTAACTCGTCAAATCCTTTTCCATCCCAATAACCAATAACCATGCCTGCAGCAGTTGGTCCGCATCCATGATGCCATAGATAGGCAGGCACTCCTTCAATAATTTTTGAATCTGTTATGGTGCTTGGATCTAATCCCTCGCCACAGTTAGGTGGCGGCACAAGCCCTGTGGTGCTCTGTGCATCATAACAGATATTACTAGTTTTCATGATGCTGTTGACTTCTCCTGTAAAATTTAAATGACTCATTGATGAAAAAAAGGAAATAATGGACAGAATTATAATCGCTTTAATCAATTTCATTTTTTGTCCTTTTTTCATTTTCGCCTCCACATATAGATAAATTGTTGTTATAAAAATTTTTGTAGGCAAAATTTTTCATATTCACTAAACCTTTTATATAAGATAGATAATATATTTTTGGAGGTAAAATGAAAAGGATAATATCAATAGCTTTAAGTTGTATGATGATGATTGGAGGATGGAGTGCACTTGCCATAAATCAGAATGCTAAGGTTATCTCGATGCAATTTGCGATGCCAAAATTCATTGAGAGCAATGAAGGCTATATTCAACTATGTCCTGAAGGCGAGGAATTATATATTATGAGTCCAGGGAAGCCAATGCTTCCACGTGTGGTGAAGGTAATTGAGCTTCCATTTGGCGTAAAGAATGTAAACATTGAAGTCACACCAGAAAATATTGAAGAGATGAGCATACCAAAGGAAATACAGCCTGCGCCTGCCCCAGCACCTTTATCGCCAATGAAGGGATATGTCCCTCCTCCAAGAAAGGATGAGGAAGTTTACGGTAGCCATGAACTTTATCCATCTTCTTGGTATAGCTATCGCATTGGATGTGGACTTAATGGAAATAATGAACATGTTACTTTTGTGGTCATTAACATCTATCCCATCAGATATATTCCTGCTGAAGGAAGAATCTATTTTGCACGCAATGTTGACATAAAAATTACATATGATATGCCGAGTCGCAGTATATTGCCTAAGGTAAGTCAGTATGACATGGTGATAATAGCTCCATCTGCTTTTGCAACAGAGCTCCAGAAACTGGTTGAACATAAAAACAATCATAATGTAAAGACTGTGCTTAAGACTACAGAAGAAATTTATGCTGAGTATTCTGGCGTTGACGATGCAGAGAAAATAAAATATTTCATAAAAGATGCAATTGAAGAATGGGGTATTAAATATGTCCTGCTTGTTGGCGGGCTAAAATCTACCATCTATGCAAAGCCAAAGGATACAGCAAGCTGCGGTTATACAGGCTGGTATGTGCCAGTTAGATATTCCAATCTAATATCAGGTGAGCCAGGTTATCCATGTGACTTATACTATGCAGATATTTACAAGGAAGGCGGCGAATTTGATAACTGGGATAGCAATGGAAATGGCATTTTTGCAGAATGGACAAATATAGAAGGTGAGCCTGAAGACATATTGGATTTATACCCAGATGTAAATGTTGGCAGACTTGCTTGCAGAAGCGTGCAGGAAGTTAAAGATATGGTGAATAAAATTATAAATTATGAAACCACTGCATATGGCTCAGATTGGTTTAACAGGATACTTGTTGTTTCTGGTGATGGATTCTTAGATCAGCACGATTTAGATATCAGATGGGATACGAAAGGGCTTCCTGACGGTGAGTATACTATCTATGCACAGAGTATGAATGATGAAGGAGAAATTGGTCCAATAGATGAGATTCATGTAAAGCTTGATAGAACAACAGAAACAAAATTAACTTTCAATCATGATGATCATCTTAATCCTGCTCTGCAAAATGGTTATCCCGCTCCTCCAATAGCGGAGATAGTTTCTGTTTCTGAAGGCGATATTTTGGGAAATACTGACTTTACATATACACCAACAGATAGAGAGGCATATTGTAATGATTTATTCTGGTGGGCCAACGTTACATATATTGATGGAGTACTGTATATAAGAGGCAAGTCATACGATCCAAAGCCATATGGAAATGTTACAAACATACATGTATGGGTTGAAAATAGTGATGGCGAAGTTGTTTTCGAAGCATGGAGAAATAATACAGAGATGTACTATGAAGGAGAATGGGTTACTGGCGAGAAATCATTGCATGGGAGAGGAGGAGCATTATATTATATGCCAGAGAACTTTGAAAAAGATATTCTTTGGACTTCAAATGGCAGATATACAGGCATGGATGATGTAATTGAAGCATTTAGCAGAGGCCATGGGCTTGCTTTCTTCTCTGGGCATGGAAGTCCTGGATTCTGGGGAGACCATTTGCCGGGAATACCAGGCAACAGACTTCATGCACAGCTAGCTGGACTGGTTGTTTCTCAAGTAAAGGCATATTTCCCATATATTGGCTTCCCATTATTCCCAATGAAATTGCTGTCAAACACCAATAAGCCACCAGTTGTTGTAGTCGGTGGCTGTCACAACAGTCTGTTTAATGTATCAGCCATTCCATCAGTCATGCACTTATTCCTTCTTTTTGTGCTTGGCAAAAATACCTATATGCACACATATGGTCAACTTGTTCCAGAATGCTGGAGTTGGTATATAGTGAAGCTTCCAGAGACAGGAGCCATTGCTTCCATGGGCAACACTGGCTATGGATGGGGATGGGAAGGAGAATGGTGCACTGTAGGTGGAGGAGATGGATGGATTACTTCAGAATTCTTCAGACAATATGGAGAGAAAGGCTATGATATTCTGGGCACTGCCTACACGCAAACAATAACAACATACATAAATCATTTCAAAGAATTCACACTGCCTGAATGCTGGTGGTCTCCTGATTTGGGCTGGGATTGGATTGATGAAAAGACTGTTCAACAATGGGTTTTGCTGGGCGACCCAAGCTTAAAGATTGGTGGATATCCGTAAAAATCTCTTCCCACATTTTTTATTTTTAACTTCTGTATGGAGATACATTTCAAATACACAATTTTAAATATGTATCTTTCGCAAAAGTTGGTTTCGCAAAAGCCGGCATTCAGGAATTTTTAATTCATAAATGAGTTTAAAGC
>CAZNGK010000064.1:5754-8019 GCA_964572575.1 uncultured Thermoplasmatales archaeon
TGGTTTCGCAAAAGCCGGCATTCAGGAATTTTTAATTCATAAATGAGTTTAAAGCATACTATATATAGTTTAGTAGTATGAGTATGACAAGGAATTTTTAATTCATAAATGAGTTTAAAGCCGCCCCCCTGAACTTGCATTCTGAGGTTAAAATTCTTTTTTGCTCGGTATATGTCTTTATAAAATATAAATTCTACTTACCTTTATATTTAGGTGTTTAACTACGAAAAATTAAGCGAAAAAGTCAGGACCTGTGACGAAAAGCCTGGCAATAACGATTCCTTTGCAAATTGCACAGCTTCATGACATAAAGGATGGCGATTATATGGAGTTTGAATTAATTGGATATGGAGAATTTAAGTTAAAGAAGGTGAAAGAATAATGATATAAGGAAAACATAAATACTATTTCCCTATTAAATATGAAGGTAAAATGACCGACAAAAGAAAAGTGGCCCAAGAATGGTTTAGAAAAACCTTAAAAGAGGGCATTGAAAAAGATAAAGAAATTCTGGAAGCACTTGCTTAGTTTTGGATAGGTTGTATTTTGCTTTTAATCCATTTTATGACGATATTTTCGTCTATTGAAGGTCTATCGATGGATTTTATAAAATCCTCAGCTTCTTTTCTATCTACTTTCATCTCATATCCAAATGCTCTTAATATTAGCTGCGCTGTTTCAAATGCTGTTCTATGATTCCCGTCCCAAAATGGATGTTCTTTTATTATAAAAGTCATTAATTTGGCAGCCATTGTAATCATATCTTCTTTTCTCTTCACCATATTTCTAAGCATCTCTGTCATGTGATAAATGGATCCATACTCTCTGATTCCATTGTGCCAAGCACCACCAATCTTTATAGCTTCTCTATGAATTTCGATAAAGGTTTCTTCTGTAGCAATCTCTTTTAAATACTCATATCCTCCGATCTTTTTCACCATCCATTATCACATCATTTATTTATAAAAATTCGCACAAGTACCCCTGCTTTTCACCTTCCTTGTCTAAGAGAGCCCTCAATATATAAGGGAAGAGACTTATAAATCCTCGTGTAATAAGCCGCCTCCGGGGTTCGAACCCGGGACCTCTTCCTTACCAAGGAAGCGCTATACCACTAAGCCAAGGCGGCACAATTTTGTATTTCTTGGCGTTTTAATAATTTTTGGATGCGTATCATGATTTTGTAGAGCTGAATAAATTTGATGAGGCTACTCTACATCTCTCTAACCAAGCAATCCATTCGTTTTTAAAATTGGTAAACCATTTGTTGGAACATCCAAATATTGTATAGGTTGTTTAAAAAATTAATTTATATGCCCTGTTTACACCGGCTGATAAGCTTCCACCAATATTTTATATTTTCCTACTCCCCTCACCTTTATTATCAAATTCCATTTAGCTGGCTGAGGGTCAACGAAATAAATGAAATCATCATATGAATGAGATTTAAATGCAGTGCAGTATTCTTTGGAGATTTTATCTGAGGGAGTTATTATGGTAAAATTAAGCTCTCCCTGATTCAGGCATTCCCAATCTGGATTTAATGGATTGGAAAAATTCACCTCAATAAAAATATGAAGAAACTTTGTACCATTTTGGACCATGAACGTTATTGAGGTATTTTTTGCTGCATCAGTATTGATCATATCCCATATGCCAAAATCATCTTCTTCTACAACAATTTTTACCCATGCGTATTGCTGGGGTTCCTTCAAAAAAGTCATTAACCTTTCATACAACTCTTTTGGACCAATGCATCCACTGAGCATTGGCATGACAAGAAGTAATGCTATTATAAAGGGCAATTTTTTCACATGCCAAAATAGCATATTGCTTATTAAAATTGCGATATTGAAAAAGGAATAACTTATAATAATGCAATGCTCACAACGTTGCTTCCTCTCACCATTACCTTCCCAATTCGCCTTTCTTCTTCTCCTTTCTCTTCTCTTGCATCTTCCAAAACCAAATTCATATATTGATCATAGCCAGCAAGCTTTCCTTTCAAAATTCGACCATCTTTCAAGAGCAAAGAAATTTCTCTGTTTATACTGACTTCAAGCAAATCCAAAGGCAATACCATAACCCAGAATATTCTTCTCTTTTATATACCTTATTAATTTTATGATTATTTAGATGATATTTATGTTAAAGCCCGATTATTTTAGCAGAAATGAATAAATATAACAGCATTCAACCCTCCATTTCAACCGTTTTTATTAGTTCTTTAAATGAAAATATAAAAGCAGCCAGCAAAAAATTCTT
>CAZNGK010000065.1:0-7989 GCA_964572575.1 uncultured Thermoplasmatales archaeon
GGTGGGGGGGTCAGGGCCTTGGAGGTCAAAACTCCGAATTTTAAGATTTTAAGGATTTCAGCCTATTTTTTTTTTAACTCCTTGATTCCCCTACTAAATTCTGGAAATTAACTACTAGTAGCTCCTTACTATTTAACTTTTTCGGCCCTTTCTCTTCCTACCTTAAAGGAATTTTTCGGCCTCTTCATAGGGTTTTCCCTAATAAGGGTTTTACTTATACCTCTATAAATTCTGCTTGGGTTCACCGAATTATTATCCTACTAGAATAGAAAAGCCTCTGCAATAGAGGCTTCTCATAGTTAATTGTGAGGCTGACACCAGCGGAAATCTTGAAATTCAAAACACTTTGAATTATGATGCGGGGGAGCTTTTATGCTTAAAATACTATATAGGGATATACAAATATTTCACCCTTCTTGATCTTTTATTTGAATTTGGTCCAACTTCATAACACTCATTAAATATACCTGCACTTAACAGTGCATTTATAGTTCCATTTACTATTGATGTCATCTGCGCCGCGGATAATCCAAGCTTCTTTGCTAATTTCCGCCGCGATCTCACAATATTCACTATCTCACTTCTAGGTATCTTCCCTTCTTCCAGCTTCTCTTCATACTTATCCTTTATCCTTAACTCGCCAGTAAGTACCTTATAAAATACATCCTCTATTTCTACCGCGATGATGTCCGGATCAAAATCAATAAACTCGTTTATCCCATACGCTTTCACCTTTGCCCAATACTCAAGAATCGGAACTAATGATTCAAACTCAACATCCTCAAGTTCCCTGACCTTACTCTTCCCACTAAATATATCCCACTCTCTACAAACTCCATATACTACACTGAACAACTGCTCAGCGGTATTCCCCATTCTAGTAATCAGCTTCCGCAATTGAGTCTGTGTAACATCAACATCCTTCAATATCCTCTCACCTAATTTTATTTCACTCATGCCACCCAGCGGATTACCATTTCTATTAGGTTTAGTATCAGCCATTGCCTTTGCAACTATCTTTGTATCAATTCCAACATTTCCAGTCTTTCCAACTACCTCTGATTTCTTATTTATGATTGGCCTTAATACATCATGCTCAAACTTAATTGCACTCTTTAAATTGGAACCAACCAGCGGACATTCCACTCTGCCACTTATATTATCAATTCTATTCTGAGAATAGAACATCATTAAATCATAATCCATTTCACAATATGCATCTTCCATTGTGCCAAATATATTATAATCATCCTCTAGGCCAACATCCAGAGTTATTATGCTCCGCCCCATGAAACCACTATCTACCATTTCAGGCGTAATATACTCTTCAATCGTCTCTGGTTGTGCATAGAATATAATTTGGACATTTGGATTATCTATCCCTTTTACACTCCCATCAGCCTTTGCCTTTCCTGTAATTGCATATCCATCTACCACCTCAATCATCTTATCACTTAATGCCATTACATTACTATTGTTCCCTGATTTTGCTAGCATCTGGAATACCCTTGTTGCCTCAGTATTTATCCAGTACAGCTTGCCACCAGCGGAATCAAGAAGCTTCAAAAATGCGGTATCTGATGTTATATTTCCATCAACATTGCACATATCAGTAAATATTGTATTAAAGATACCATTCTTTGCCAGTGTAGTTTCAATGTTTCTAAGAACATCCTTACTATTGGTATCTTTATATGCAGTAGATTCCGCGAGATTGAGGAAATACATATTAGGCCTTCTTCCTCTTTCGTTAATATATTTTCCGTTCAAATAATATCCATGGAAGCTTATTATTGTAGGGATCAGCAGCGGTTCAATTACTTTTGCACTAAAGTTTTGCCAATTTTCCCATATCATAGGCCAAGGTTCCGGCCAATCATTCATGAATCCATGTGGAAATTCTGGCATTTCAAATAAGTTTGTATTCTTTCCAACTAATGATCCCTTTATTTCCTCTGGATCAGTTATGCCTACGACCTTTGCTAATAATTCTCCAGTATCTGGATCTGTATAATAGTCCTCTGATTCATCTTCCTCTGCTTCAAGAGCCACCCTTTTTGCCGCGCCATCTGCACTTCTGCCAACTTCCGCTAGCCTCTGCTCCCATCTTTTATCCTTCAATGAATCATCAATGCTATTCAATAATGTCCTTACAACTTCCTCTGCAATCTTCTTTGGAACACCATCCTTTATCTGACCATATAAATACCCATTTATAGCATGATGGACTCCTTCTCCCATTGTAGTAATCGTCCTCATCATCTCCTTGATATCACGATACTTATTCTTTTCTTCTATGTGACTGGCAACACTACTGCTGCATCCTTTGGTATTTATGTTTCCTCTCATTTCATTCGGAGCATACTCATTCTCACTTGCCTGATATACATCACCCTCTAAATACTCATAATATTCAAATAGGCCATCATCTGGATCATCCCTTGTAGGAAAGAACCAAGGCTGTGACCAGGTTCTTGCCTCAGTAACATCACCCAGCGGAACTCCTGCATCATTGATTTCATCTATGATTTTATTTACAGTATTCCATAAGATTTCTTTTGTCTTCATCTTACATGGAATGACAACCCGATAGCGGTTTCCTTTGCCATTTACTTTATGGCTGTGCGTGCTATATATCACATGAGTTATATTCATTTCCACCAATACTTTATGTATTGATTCCCCATCAGGGGCGCTTTTTGGATCATCAATACTGCCATCAGCATCAAGAATCAACAGATCAGCTGATAACAGGCTTCTATCATTTCTGTGATAGTGATCCTTTCTTAATTCTGGATTATCTGCAGCAGGATCACCAGCGGTAATCTCCATATCGCCGCCGCGGATGAAATATGCTTCAAACTTCCCGCCCTTCTTGCATTCACTTAATCCCTTTGCAAATTTATCAAATTCCATTTCATAAGGTGTCATTACAATACTTGAATGTCTTTTGTTATTTATTGCAAATTTTATTATCATTTAAAATTTCTCATCATTAAGTTCATCTGCCCACTTCTTTCCTTCATCTCTATAGTTACACCTCTTGCATCCATACCTATGAGGAAACCATAGCCCATCACATACACAAGGCTTCAATTTCCTTTCAATAAACATTCTATATTTGTCAAGCTTCATTGTGCCAGAGCATCCTCTACCGCATTTTCTGTCAATCTTGGTCTTATAAGATTTCCTTTTGCGACACTTATTGCATCTGTAAGGATAGCTCACAACTCTGCTTCATCACTTATTCTAACAATAACCCTTATATCCCTTATCATGTATGCATCCTTTAATCCAACATAGCTTTGCTTTACCATATTAACATACACATTTGATATTTGATATCCAGTATTTGCTTCAAATTTAGCTGTTTCTATTTCAATCAAATTGAATAGCTTTTCTTCAAGTTTTTGCTTTTCAGCAAGCAATTTTTCAATTTCCATTATTAAAACTCCTCACCATGATCTGGAATTATCATATTTGCCTTTGCTTGTTCCATTCCACCAATAAGTGTATAGAAATTCTCACCAGTATCTCTTATATTTACTATTGATCCATCAACATCAACAAATACAAGAATATAATCAATTTCCTCTCCTGCCCTTATTCTTTCAATGAAATTATTAAGCGAACCTTTTGTACCCTCTGGCTTTATATCCATTTATCAATCCTCAAAGAATTCATTTACAATTATATTTTCACATTCATTTGGAACAATCATAACATCTTCCTCTTTAATTATGACAACACATTTACCACCATTTACCTTTTCACCTTTGAATATCATGAGTTGACTTATTTGCTTATCATCTTCCCACACTTTTGCATGAGTTATGGCATCAAGTAGCCCCTTCATATAATTATCATTGTCCCTAATTCGAGCATCGGGCGGATAGAGTATGACACCAACGGCTAATTCATCAGATAAGCCAAGATTATAAACACCCTGCTCATTTGATGATTCAATCACTGATTCTCTGAACAGCTTTCCTTGCTTCTTTATAAATACTCCATTTCTTGTTCTAGCATAATATGAGTTCACACTCGGCGGGAATGGTAAATGTAGAACTATTACATCATCCATTTAATGAATCAACTTCTATGTTTGTTTTTATTGATTTTTTCATGAGTTTCTTTCTCCTGTCATTTTTCTCATTTTTCATAATTTCAATCATGCGTGACATTATCTCATGCCTTTTACTTTCACATGCTATTTGATAATCAAATGCCAGATCACGAAACTCTAATGTAGATTTTGAAGTCATATTGCCCTCTTAAAACGCTATACTATTATAAGGGGGGCTTAGCCTAGTCCCTAATAAAATTTAGCTATCGGTTCCTTATTCTTAATAGTTATATTTAGTTAGCTATCCTAGTTTCCTTATATTATTATAGGTTATCGGTTAATAAGCTTTTGTGAGATAAATTATATTATGCCTGTTGAATCTACATTTGGTCTTTGTGAAACACTCCTAATTGCTAAGGATAAAACCTCACTTAATATTAAATCATATTGGTTTGGTAAATGTAGAATCCTTGTTGAATCTTATACTGCAAAAGAAGACAATATTGCTGGTTATCTTGTTCTTGAAAATACATTTGAGCCAGATCCAAGCAGAAAGACCAAAAGAAATTTTGTAAAACCTGATTTTGTTATCGGGTTTTCAGATAAAGGGTCAATTGAAATTATAATTGGCAAATTGCAAGAAATTGTTAATGAAATGGAGAAATGAAAATGAAAAATCGAAAAGGTTTTACTCTTATTGGGCTTCTTGGGCTTGTTATCACAATCCTGTTTATGCTTTCATGGCTCTGGAATGCATATAAGGTTTCAGAGTGTGACTTTGAGGCACCATACCGCTGTGAGGTTATTCACGGGGTTGGCTTAATTGTGCCGCCGCTGTCTTTTGCTACTGTTTGGTTTGACACTGATAAGGAGTGAGAAGTGGGTACGCTTAATGATTTAGTTGTAGAATATGGTGCAGATGAAGCACTTGAGCTTGCTGAAGAATTTGAAAATTCTAGCTCTGCTGGCATCCCTGGGATTTGCACTAATGATGGATGCACTTTTACTGCAGAGTATGAACCCGACTGCTCCAGCGGATATTGTGAAGAATGTAAAACACAAACTGTGAAATCACTGTATGTTTTACTTGGTATTATTTAACATTTATATAGAAAGAGGAACTATATTATGAATATTGAAAAAGATCTTGAAGAAACAATGTCATCACTTAATAAGATGGATGGATATTTCAAAAATGGACAAAAAATTATAAAGGATAACATGGAACTTGGTGTTATTACATTTGGAATTGTTGATTCTGATGTTGAGAATTTTGATCGTGCAAAAATGATTATTGCTTTGGTTGGATATTTAGATGGAAGAATCAGAAATTTGGAAAATAATGTGAATAATCTTGCAAATCTCATTGCTGATAAGGTATAATATTATGAATAATCTTGAAAAACAAATTTGGATTTTGAAAAAGAATGCAGAATTGCTTGAAAGTCCAATTACACATAAGCTTATTGCAAGGCTTAAAGATGAATGTGATGATATTAAGTTTCCAATTAATTGTATTATTCCAAAAGCATCACTTGATGCAAAATATGGATGCCGTGTTCTTTTGGATACATATGTAAGCAATGATAAAACATATGATGAAATTCTTGATATGCCAAATGCATATACTACAATAGATGGTATAACAGCATCAAAATATATCGGAGTTGGATATTGTTATGTTAATATTCTGTATCAAGCAAAATTGCCAGAAGATGTAAAAGCACTGCTTGTTGCTACTGGAAACATAACAGTACACTATCATTCTTATGAATCAATCCATTGCTCAATTTAGGAGATTGTAATGAAATTTGAAGAAATCACAGAAGATAACATTCATTCACACTTAAAAATGGTGATAAATATTATAAGGCAGAAAAATTTGATGTTTAAATGATTAATGGGGCAGCAAAACGTAATGTGGGCTTTTCATCCGCAAAAACGCGGACAGGATTTTCCCCATCAAGAGGCTGGGAGCACAGTCAAAATTACGCCATAGCTCACTGCCCCGCCATTTTGGAGTTATCATGTCAGAGATCGCAGAATATTATGAAGCAAAACGGACTGAAAGCCGTTGGCGCAGAACAAGAAACAGGAAGTTTGCCCAGATCAAGCTAAGGGAAAATAGCATCGAATTCGCAGTAAAAAATGGTGGGGCGCACCTCATCGTTTCAGCACCAGAAACTCTAATCGACTTCTGGCCAGGAACAGGAAAATGGATTGTGCGAAAGGATGGGAAAACTTCCCGAGGAATCAACAAACTTATCACTCACATCAAGAGGAAATGTGATGAATAAGCAGGAAAAATTAGAACTCTTTGAAAAATGGCTCGATGGTAAAACAATTCTCTGCCGAGAGCTTGGTATAGATGGAAAGTGGACGAAAATTCACTATCCGTTTTGGGATTTTGAAAAATTTGAATTCAAAGTACAAGAATTTCAAATCGACTGGAGCAAAATGCCAGACGGAACTGTTATTAAAATTTTCACGTCTGATGGTGGATACGCTTACCGTCATCTTTGTAAAGCAAATTCAACGAAAGACCGCTTGGCATATTACGCTAGTGGAGCATCAAAAAACACAAACCGATCTCAAATTATTTATTCGAGTAAAGATGAGCGAGCAGAACTAGCGCCAAAACACAGGCAACTAATCATGCCATTTTTCCCTGAAGGATGCCCTGTTGATCCAAACGTCGAGGTTGAATATTTTTTAAAAATTGGGACTATTGGAATTTCTAAAGCATCTGAATTAGATTGGACATGGGATCCATGTAACTATGACGTTATAGCCTTCCGCATCATCCGATTTTTAGATGTAGCTTAGTGATGCGAGGTACGAGCGATGTTAAATGGCTTATTATATGGACGATGAAACATGAACGATAGAGTAACAATTCCGAGATGGCTGTTGGAGCGGCTTCTTGATATAGCAAAAGAACACAGAGCGCAGAACGAATGGAAGCGCGGAACAACGTACAGGAATACGTCAGAAATTGCGCAAATGGATGACGATATTCGGGGCGTCGAACAATATTTAAACGATGACACATAACGCCCAAAATCACCGGCAAAGCAGAGCGCAGCGGCGCTTTTGGCAGTCCGTGTGAATTTTGATTGTTAGATATTGAGGTGAAATTATGGCACGGAATATGAGTTTTGCTCTTACAACAGAGCAATTTAAAAATCGCACAAAAACCGTTACCAGGCGCTTTGGGTGGGGTTTTCTCAGGCCTGGTGACATTGTTTGTGGTGTAGAGAAGGCGATGGGTCTTAAAAAAGGCGAGAAAATAAAACGCCTTGGGCTGATACGCATTTTGTCAATTCGCAGTGAACCGTTGAGCTGCATAACGCAGGATGATGTTATTCGAGAGGGTTTTCCAGAGTGGGAGCCTGAGCATTTTATACATATGATCTGTTCTCATTACGGATGCCCACGCGAGGCGAAGATAAACAGAATCGAATTTGAGTACATCTAACGACCAGCATCACTGGCTTGCGGATCAACTGAATAAAAGGTGAATAACATGGATAAAATCAACGAAGGCAGCGGCACAGAAAACAGCGATGCAGTAGCAAGTCCGGTGGATGCGATTGTTAGCCTGGAATCTATCTTCGAAGAGATTTGTAAATTTCGAGAAGAGACAGGCATGGAACCGAAAACCATCCACATGACGAAGGGTGAAATGCGACAACTTCAGGTTGGTATACGGAATTTAATTGTTACTGATAGAGTTGAGGATATAAAAAAGAGACTACGGCCAGACTTGTTACCACCCATGCGTAAAACACCTGAAATTAATGAGGGTGATTTTATTTATGGATTGTTAATCATGGAATGTGAGACTGGGGGGATACACCTTTCAGGCTAACGACAGCGTTTACCGGAAAATATGGAGCACAGCGGAATAATTTTCCGGTGCA
>CAZNGK010000066.1:0-7885 GCA_964572575.1 uncultured Thermoplasmatales archaeon
GCCTTCTCTATATCTTTCCTCAGTTGGTTCTACCCTCACATGCAATGTTGTCATTTCCTTTTCTTTCTTTTTTACAAGCTGATAATTTCCACTTACTCCTTTAACTTTCATCATAGCTTCTTCTATCTGACTCGGAAATACTATAACTCCTTTAACTTTCATCATGTCATCACTTCTTCCTTTAATACGGGTCTGCATTGGCAAGTTACGTCCACATCCACAGGGATCTTCTATGTAGCCAGCTATATCGCGAGTTCTAAACCTTATTGCTGGGAAAGCTTCCTTTGTTAGAGTGGTGAAAACGAGCTCTCCTTCCTCACCAGGTTGAAGCCTTTCGCCTGTCTTTGGGTCTATTATCTCTGCCAGAAAATGGTCTGCGTTTATGTGTAACTTCTTTTCTTCGCATTCTGTAACAACACCTGGACCAATTATTTCTGTCAAACCATAATGCTCATGAGCTGTAATGCCCCAGATTTCCTCTATTTTCCTTCTCATTTCGTCGCTCCACGCCTCTGCTCCAAATAAGCCAAGGCGGAGTTTAAAGTCATCTTTTGGCGAGAAACCCATTTGCTCTGCTACTTCTGCCATATAAAGGGAATAGGAAGGTGTGCAAGCTAATGCAGTGGTACCAAAATCCTTCATAACATTTATCTGTCTCTTTGTATTTCCGGAGCTTGTTGGAACAACCATAGCCCCTATTTTCTGCGCTCCTTTTTCAAAACCATGTGCTCCAGTAAATAAGCCATATCCATATGCATTTTGCAACACGTCTCCTTTCCTCAAACCATTTGCCCATAAAGAGCGAGCCATTACATCTGCCCATATTTCCAAATCGTTTTTTGTATAGACTGCCACAACTGGCTTTCCTGTTGTGCCAGAGGAAGCATGAACTTCGATGCAATCATCGAGTTCAACACAAAGCAAGCCAAAAGGATAATAGTGGCGAAGCTCTTCCTTGGTTAAAAAAGGGATTTTACTTAAATCATCCAAACTCTTGATATCATCTGGTTTTATTCCTGCGTCATCAAATTTTTTATGATAAATTTCATTTTTTTCATATGTCATTTTTATGATCTTTTTCAATCTTGCAAGCTGTAGCTCTTTTAAATCTCTCAAAGGCATAGTTTCTATTTTTTCATCCCAAAATCTCATGGTGTTAAATGCCAAAGCAATATAAAAAATTTAAATGAAAAGTGCATTACCTTTAATGCACTTAAAATTTGATAAAGGCTATTATCTGAACGTGATAATGCAACCGCTTGCAGGTACTTCTTTTGTAAACTGGATGAAATTACTTGCAGAAAACAGATTTGCCATTGACTGGCAATTTATACCAAGGGCATTATACGTTACACTTATGATTTTTGGCATTGCTCCATTCAGGCTATATGAAAAAATAAAATTTGAAAAGAAAATACAGAATGTCAAAATTTCTCCTCCTCTTTTCATTGTAGGACATTTCAGAAGCGGAACAACTTTTTTGCATTATCTCATGGGACAGGATGAAAAGCTGGCATATGTATCGACGCTTGAAACAATGGCTCCTTGGGTATTTTTGGGAAGTGAAGAAATGTTTAAGAGAGTTGTGGAAAAACGCTTGCCAGAAAAAAGACCGATGGACGACTTGGAGATGAGAGCAGGACTCCCATATGAAGAAGAATATGCTATTGCGAACTTTTGTCCATACTCATTATATCATGGATGGTATTTTCCAAAGAAAATAGAGTATTACTTCAGAAAATATGTTCTGTTTGATGGAGTTAACAGCAGGATAATAGATGAGTGGAAAGAGAAATATGTATACTTGCTTAAGAAAATAACATATAAACATGATGGGAAAAGGATATTGCTAAAGAGCCCGGTTAATACAGGCAGAATTAAATTACTCCTTGAAACTTTTCCAGATGCAAAATTCATTCATATATACAGGGATCCCTATAAAGTATATCTTTCTACATGGAGACTGTATGAAAGTATTCTGCCAATATTTTCATTTCAACATATCGAAAAAGAGAGGCTGGATAAATTCATTATAGATTTTTACAGGGAAGTATATAAAAGATACTTTAAAGAGAAAAATCTTATACCAGAAGGAAATTTAGTGGAAATAAGTTATGAAGAATTTGTGAAAGAGCCTGTGAAAAGACTTGAAGAAATTTATAAGGATTTGGGTTTGGAAGGATTTAAGGAAGCAAAAACATCTTTTGAAAAATTTGCTGGAAAATATAAAAACTATAAGCCCTATACCTACAAAATAGATGATGAGATAAAAGAGAAAATATACAAAGAATGGAAATTTGCTTTTGAAGAATTAGGATATGAAAAATGAAGAATATGTTTAATGATGCATAATCATCCTCCTGTAGGTGTGAGAAAAATAGATATTTCGTCTCCATCATCTATTTTATCATTTAGAGAAGCCCGCTTATGATTGATTGAAAATAGTAAATGTTCTTTAATTTCTTTTATACTTTCATCCTCTGTTATTAAAAAATTTACTACATCTTCTACTTTGTCAAATTTTTTATGGATTTCCATCTCTTTTCCAAATTTTTCTGCCAGTTTTCCAAAGAACTTAACCTTAATCATAAATAAATTTAAATACAGGGTTCTTTTTAAATTTTTATGAAAAGAATATTTGCTTTGGCAACTACAGCCATAGTCTTTGGTGTTGCTTTTATTGGTTCAGTAACTACCTGCCAAATCCCTGTTGGATATGGAGCAGTAGATATTTCTGCAGATGTGAATGTATCCTTCCTTGCACCAGTTCCAATTAATTATACAGTAGTTCCATTAATAACATACCATGAAATTTATCTTGGAAGTCAGGAATTCTTCCACATGGAAGAAAGCTAACTCTTCCTCCTATTTTTAGCATTTTTAAGAGTTAGGAGAGGATTGTGTTGAGATTTCAATCGTTATATTTCATTCATCAGTTATTCTACTTTTGGAGAACAATTCTTCATGAAAATATCTATCAAAATCTTAAGTTAATACCACACTAAAATCTCCACAATGCTTAAAATATTCTACTCTATTACGCCTATGGCAAAGCTTGTTGAATGTGTTCCAAATTTTAGTGAAGGACAGAGAAAAGATGTTATTGATGCAATAGTGAATGAAGCAAGAAAATATAATGTGAAGATTTTGAATGTGCATGCTGATGCAGACCACAATAGAACTGATGTCACCATCATCGGTGAGCCAGAAGAAGTAAAAAATGCAGTTTTAGCTATGTCACTGAAAGCTGTTGAGCTTATAGACATGAATAAACACAAAGGAGAGCATCCTCGCATGGGGGCAATGGACGTTGTTCCTTTTGTTCCCCTGCTAAATACAACAATGGAGGATTGTATAAAGCTTGCTCATGAATTTGCAAAAGATTTTTCAGAAAAAGCAGGAGTGCCGTGCTTTTTATATGAAGAGGCTGCTACAAAGCCAAGTAGAAAAAATCTCGCAGATGTGAGGAGAGGAGAGTTTGAAGGATTGAAAGAAGAAATAGGGAAAAATCCAGAAAAGACGCCTGACTATGGACCAAATAAGATTCATCCTACTGCTGGAGCTACTGCTGTGGGGGCGAGAGAATTTTTGATTGCTTTCAATGTTAATTTAGCAACTAATGATATAGAAATAGCAAAGAAAATAGCAAAAGCGGTTCGACATAGTAGCGGGGGCTACCGTTATGTCAAGGCTATGGGTTTTGAGATTAAAGAAAAAGGAATAGTGCAGGTGTCAATGAATATGACAAATTATAAGAAAACACCATTGTTCAGAGTGTTTGAAACAATAAAAAGAGAAGCTGCTCGCTATGGCGTTAATATTTTATCAGGTGAAATTATTGGCATGGTGCCACTTGATGCAATAGTCGACACTGCTTCTTTCTATCTCCAGCTCGATGATTTCAGCAGTGGTCAGATTATTGAAAAGAAGCTCATGGAGGAATTCCTATGATGGACAAAAGCGTTATAGAATTTCTTGAAGGCGTTGCTGCCAAAACGCCAACACCAGGAGGAGGAAGCGTTGCTGCTTTAGCAGGGGCAATATCATGCAGTCTTGCAGAGATGGTTTGCAATCTCACAATAGGAAAAAAGAAATATGCCAATGTGGAGGAGGAGATAAAGGAGGAAGGAACTAAAATGAGGGAGGCGAGGGAAAAATTTTTACAGCTGGTGGAGGAAGATGCAAAAGCTTTTGATGAGGTTATGAGAGCGTATAAGGGGGGAGGAGACGAGCAAAAAGCATTAAAGAGAGCTTCACAGGTGCCATATGAAACAGCCTCCTTGTGCTTGTCAATCATGAATGATTTACTTACAATAGCTGAAAAGGGAAATAAGAACCCTATAACAGATGCTGGAGTTGCTGCTTTAATGGCTCATGCTGCCTTTCATTCTGCCATACTAAATGTTAAAATAAATCTGAAGTATATTGAAGATGAAAATTATATAAAAGAAATGGAAGAGAAAATAGAGGAAATGAAGAAAGAAATGGAGGAAAAAAAAGAGGCAGTTATGACTATTGTTGAAAAATGGCTTTGATTTCCTCTTTTGCTCTTTCTCTATTCTCAGGTGAGATATAAAAAAGTTTTACATCTTTCCTCCTTTTTATCTTATCTGTATATGGATTTGGAGCCAGCAAAATGGTGGCAATTGTAATTTTATCGCTATTTAAAGCAGTATTGACAGCCTCCTTAAAGCGATTGGAAAAGAGTTCCATTTTTCCTATTTCATCTATAACAACAACATCTTTTTCTTCTAATGCTCTCCATATTGATTCTACACCAACTTTTTCCAATCCTTCCAAATTCACTCCATATTTTGAAACCCTGTAAGGACTCTCTATATCAACATGGGCAAGTATACTTTTCTTTCCGTCAAGAGTTATTATTTTAAAACCTACTCTTTTCTCTCCAATTCTGATTTCCTCTGTATAAAAACCTCCTGCATCCAGTTTTAGTTCTTCAATTATTCTCCTTATTATCGTTGTTTTCCCACAGCCAGGTTTGCCAGTGATGAGAATATTTTTTATATGCATAAAATGAGATATAGCTTAACTTTTTATTACTTATTTATGTTTATTTGTGCTTGCCTGATTTTCTCGCTGAAATAGATGCTGAAATAGATATTATTGTCATTGTAACCACAAACAAAATGAATTCAAATCCCGAAATTCCTTTTTTCTTTGCTTCATTCTGCACATTAATTGTTATCTTTACCATTTCACTGTAATCTTCGCCGTCATATGCTCTCGCAAATATTGAATGTTCCCCATTTTTCAAAGATGTTGTATCTAAAACGAAGAGCCAGTTTGTTGTTCCATTGGCAATTTCCCATTTTTCATCATTTATTTTTATCTCAACTTTTTGTATAGTATGATTTCCATCTGCATCAGAAGATATTCCTGTAATGTTGATTACACCGCTCACATTTGTTCCATTTGCTGGAGATGTAATGGTAACCATGGGGGGATGATTATTTAAGACTTTTACAGCAATTGAAGTTATGTTGGAGTATTTTTCACCATCATAACTCCTTGCCTCTATAGTATAGTTCCCGTTGCTAACATTCTTTGTATTCCATATAAATTCCCATGATGTTGTGCCATTGACAATTTGCCATTCTTTGCCATTAATTCTTACCTCTACTTTAGCAATGGTTCCGTCCAAATCATCTGCTGTGCCTTTTATAGTTACATTGCCGGAAACAGTTTCGCCATTGAATGGTGATGTTATTTCTACTGTTGGAGGAATATTTATAATAGAAAATTGTGAAACATCACTTCCAGTATTTATTCCATCTGTTGCAATCACTTTTATTTTATAGACGCCTTCAGCCAACAAAGAAAAATTTGCAGTGAATGTGGTATTCTGTATCTCTATCGCTAATGGGTACCACTCCTCATTGTCTTCGCTTATAAATAAATTGAACCACATCTCATCTCCATCTGGGTCAAATGCATTCCATGTTATGTTGCATATGCCTCTACTTACTCCATTTGAAGGTGATATAATACTCACCTGTGGCATATTCTCGCTTACATTTCTTACCGCCAAAATTTCTCCAGATGATGTATTTATTATTTCTATTCTGGATATGTTATTCAACCACTCCAAACGGAAGGCAAATATAGTTTCATTTATTTCTATACCACCAGTATCTCCTATATTGAGTATAAAAGTTATGTTGAAACCCGTTTCGTTTATGATGCCACCCTTTTCATCATATGCTTTAATTGTATAATCTCCATATTCTCCCCATTCTTTGTCAACATAGCCATCAATCTTATACCATGGGTAAAGTGTTATGCTATCATTTTTATCTATCATGCCAACAATCCCTATTACCTCTGGATCTCTATGCTGATTAAATCTCTGTAACAATATTTTGAAATTTGGCTTCTTAATCCATGATTTTTGCGTCGCCTCCCATATCGGATATGTGCGCCACATCAAATCCTTGTTATTTTCAGAATTAAGCACATCTTCTTTCTTATTAACCCAGTAACCAACTGCTTTGTATGGCGTGCCAGCTGTATAGGATTCATCTAAGCCATAAGTATGGCTAACTTCATGAACCGCTGTTTTGGAGCGCTGACTCCAGTTCACTATTACGCCTTGCTTGGAATTTCCATTTACCTGCGACATGATTGCCATTCCATTTGCTCCCTGCAAAATATCTGGATGAACCAAGAAAACTATTCTATCATATAGGGTCATCCATGATGCGGCGGCAGTTGCCCTATATAATTGAAGCCTTACCCTGTATCTCTGATTTGGAGTAAGAGCGTTATATGTAGCTAAGCTATTAACCCTTGTCCCATCTACTGTAATATCTTTTTTAAGATTTCCAAGCCATGAGCGAGCTGTGAAAAGCCCTCCTTCTCTTAAAGGATAGATAGCAAGCCACCATGGTTCCAGGCTATTCCATCTCCATCTATCAAAGTTTGTTCCACCACTCCTCGGAATTTTTAAATCATCTGGAAAATCTGGACCATTACTGAAAGTAAATGGAACAAATAAAACCTTTAAATCGTGTGTATAATATATCTTTACTTTCACAGTAACATTTTCGCAACGATAATCAGCAGGTGGCTTGGTTGGATCTGGATCAAGAGATAGCACGATGCTTCCATCTTTAATTTTAGGGCTATCACCCCATCTCTCCCATTGAAAAGGATTGGCTGGGAGAGGAGCAGAATATGTGAAAGTCATTTTTGTTTTGGCTGGAATGGTAACAGGGTTTGATCTCCAAATTTCCTTATTATCTGGATATATTTTGAATACAAAGCTGAATGTTTTTGGTGAGCTGTAGTTATTATGCACCTTTATCTTTATTTCATTTCTCTCATTATATGGATAACCAAATAGATACGTGTTCTTTCCTGCCACCATGCCAAGCTTTGCATTCCATATGCACGGACCATCTTCCAAATCATTGCCATATAAAGGATCTGACTGGTATACTACTTGCACCGGCTGGAAAACAGATTCAATGAGCAACCCTTCTTCCGGAATAGCAACTGTTAGTTCTATTTTTTCAGATTCGTTATTTTCTGCCTCATCTACTACAAAAATTTCTATTACGTTATATCCTTCTGCCAGCTCAAGATTAATGATTTCAATTTGAATTTCTTTTTGTGGAACTTCAAGTGGAAAAACTTGAACAATTTTTCCTTCATTTGAAGTATGTATATATCCCCATGAAGCAATGCCAAAATTATCACTGGCATTTCCTATAACATCTATAATTGTATCTGTTATTGTGCTTCCATTTATCGGATATTCAATGTTAATGTTAGGTGGTTCAGTATCTTGGAAGTAAAAAATCACTATTTCATCAAATCCAGTTGCTCCACATGCTCCTCTTGCACTCACATTTATGCTGTTTAA
>CAZNGK010000067.1:0-7826 GCA_964572575.1 uncultured Thermoplasmatales archaeon
TATATAGCTCTTTATAATTATCTTAGGAAGATTTAAATTTGAAAAAACTCCTATGCCAGCAAGAGTGGTAGCCGGGATAGCCACAAGCAATGCAACTTTTATATCTCTTTTTGTAAAATTTTTAACTTTTGTGTGAGCGGCACCACCTGCTATATCCACAACTAATTGAGAAAAAAGCACAGCAGGAACTACAATGGTCGGTGAATAGCCGGCTATAATAAGAGAGGGTGTAAGAATTGTGCCATAACACATTCCAAGGGATGTATCTATAATAGCTGCAAAAAATGCTGCTAAGATTATTAATATCTCTGACATCTGTGTCACTCTCTTTTAACCTTGGCTATGATTATGCTATTGTCTTTGAAGAGTATCCATCTCAACTTGTCCCCATCCTTTATGTCAAGTTTCTCAACAATATATTTTGGAACAGTTGTGCGTCGTCTACTCCCTCTTATAGTAACACTGGTTTCAGTTACATATTCCACATCATCCATATTTATTTTCATTTTATCCCTCCTCAAGAACCCATTTTAATGCAGAAATATAAGCCTCCATAAAGCTATATGCAGAGAAAGGGCAAGATGGGTCATTTTTCATTCTCTCCAAGAGTTTTTCTCTCATTTTCAATTCGCTCCTTATTTCTTCCTCACTCCTCATTTTTTCCTTATTTTTTTATTATTTTTTCGTTTAGTTTAATAGATAAAACCGCTACAAGGCAACTTAACTCTTCAGTTGAAACAAGCTCAATATCTTTTAACAATTCTTCAACATTCACGATGCAATTTTTCAGTCTGTTGCACATTTCTTCATATTTATCTTTTTGCACAATTCTAAATATCATGAACTATTTAAATTTGGTGTCAAACCAATACCCTTTGGCGTCAATATATTTTGTTGTCGCCTAATCATCCTTATGAGCTAAAGGGAATAATTATTATTATAACATTGAACATTTATTTCATACTCTTTGGCAATTTTTAACATCATCTTTTTGTTTAGTTTAGAAAATTTTTACATCAATTTTACAGATACGAACTATTCATTCCTTGGCAAAATTTTACATTCGGAAGTACTGGCAGGAAGTACTTCCGAAAGTTGCATGAATATGCCATTGTATTTCTTTGCTCTCCCAATATTATGATAACTTCATTAATAAAATTTAACGGATAATAACAAAGAATTCGTTAAATAATTTACTGCATAAGCAGCTTTTATTTTTCTTACCTTACTAAACATTTACATACGTTTTTCGAGATCCTTCTTTAAATATAAGCGGTGATTTAACAAGTTAAAAATTCCACCAGAAAAGCTCACAAATCTACATTTTATCCTCGATTAAATAATTTACCACGTATTCGGATAAATCTGCTGCATATTCTCCAGTCCTCTTAATACTCTCTACAATATAACCTATTGAAATAGCAGTTTTACCTTTCTGCTGTAATGCAAAAGCGAGAACCTCTTCACAGTATGATACCAGATTTGTTAATGACTCAATGTTCTTATTGGCTGTCTTCATATCCTTTTTAATGAACGATTCTATACTTTTGTTGAAAATCTCCAATGCAAAATTGCTGGCAGATGCAAGAGCGTTAATGATTTTTTCATCTATTTTTTCATCAATGATATTAGATACATTTTTTGCAATTCTAACCGCATGATCTCCAATACGCTCTATGATTTTGCTTATTAGAAAGTAATTGGCAATCTTTCCTACTGTAACGTCCATTTTTTGGGCAAGGTTTAGGTTTTTTGATACTATATTTTGTTGATGCATAATCAACCAATGTAATCTGTCTACCTCATTATCTCTTAGTATCACATCCTCAGCTAATATTCTATCTCTATTCCTCAAGACATTAATAGCATCTTCATGCATACTTTTTACAATAATATACATTCTTTTAATAGTATTCTCAAACGGCATCTCTGTAGGGTCAAGTATATCCTTTATCGTAATGGAAGTAGCTGATTCTTCTACGACTTCTTGACCTATTGTTAGATGGGTAAACTTTCTAACAGTTGTTCTCACAAATGGAGGTATTGTTCTACTCGATTTAACTTTAATAATAGTATATCCAGATACATATGCTCCAATTAAACAGCGAAATAAGTATGTTGGCTCGTCTAAGTTGTCCACGTCAAATTCCTTTATTCTTTGTAATTTCTCTTCATTAACATTTGGTGTAATTAGTAAAGTCATATCTGGTTGAATAATTATTCCGAGAGGGTCATTTTTCTTTATGTTTAATGATTTTGCCCAAGCCTTAGGGAGTGAGATGATATAAGATGATCCACCTGTAATCTGAACCTTTCTGATTTCCACGTTACCACCCTAAAGATATATCACTTTAAGTTCTTAAATTTTTCTATACTTGAATAAATTAGTATATTGATATATTGAGTTTATTTAGTTAAATATAGTTTATGTCGAAAAAGTATATATTTTCAAATGCCATTATCGTAAGTGGTGATAGAGAATGGAAAAGAAACAAAATAGTTTGATAAAAACAGCGATTGTTGGCATTGTAATAGTAATATCTGCTTTACTTTCAGGATGTATAACCAGTAACGAAAGCGTTACACTCCGCACAACAGGTGCAACATTTCCACAATATCAGATACAGAAGTGGATCACCATATATCAGCAAAGTCATCCTGATGTAAAGATAGAATATGAAGGTGGAGGATCAGGTCATGGGCAAGAAGCATTTTTACAAGGATTGACACAAATTGGAAGAACTGATCCCCCAGTGAAAGAAGATACATGGAAAAAGTTTCTAAATACAGGAGACCAACCATTTCAATTTCCAGAAATTGTAGGAGCAGTAGTTGTAGCATTCAACCTGCCCGGAATCAATGAATTGAAGCTAAGCAGAGAAGTTCTTGTCGATATTTTCATAGGAGATATAGAATACTGGGATAATGAATCTATAAAACAGTTGAATCCAGAGGTGAATTTGCCTCACGAAAAAATAAAAGTGATACATAGAAGCGATTCAAGTGGAACGACAGCAATTTTCACAACATATTTGAGTTTGATAAGCGAGAAGTGGGCAAATAGGGTAGGAGCAGGGAAAACCGTTGATTGGCCTGTAGATAAGATGGGGCGTGGTCTGGCTGGAAAGGGAAACCCTGGGGTTATCGCGATTCTCAAACAAACAGAGGGGAGTACATGCTATACGGAGCTATCATTCGTTATTGAGGAAAATCTGAAGGTTGCATCAATAGAGAACAAAAATGGAAAATTTATCAAGCCAACGACAGAAACAATTCAATCTGCTGTAAATCAGGTCAGCTCATTTATTCCCGATCCAACCGAAGGATACAAAGAGGATATAAAGCAACTGCTTGACGCACCAGGAGATAATATATATCCAATAGTTGCATTTACACATTTACTCGTATGGCAGAACAAAAATGGAAAGCATTACTCGCCAGAGGAAACAAAAGCGATAAAGGGCTTTCTCACATGGATTTTGACGGAAGGGCAGAAAAAAGAGAACATAGCCTCGGGTTATGTTGCTTTGCCACCAGAGGTGGCACAGATTGGACTAAATGCAGTAAACATGATACAGAGTTAGCATGCCCCCCTTCCCATTCTTTTTGCATTGTTTCAGGAAAAAGAAAAATGCGGATACACTACCTCTTTTCAAAAATATCAAAAGAATAGATGCCCTTAAAACAATAACTTCTCCTGCAGTAATTTTCGTATTCTCACTATTCGTATGGATGCTGACTGTCTATTTTTACAATGCACTGCCTGCCTTTATCAGAGAAGGTTTAGAAGTTTACTTTAGAAATACATGGCAAGCTGCAGAAGAGGCAAGCAGAGAGTATTATGGGCTGGCGGCGCCCATCTGGGGTACAATATATACATCCATAATAGCAATTTTAATCGCCCTACCTATCTCCATAGCATATTCTGTTTTCGTTGTTGATTACGCTCCCAAGAAGGTAAAAAACATTTTCATAATAATTTCAGATATGATGGCGGGATTGCCAACGATAATATATGGGATATGGGGAGCATTTGTTCTGGTGCCTTTCCTTCAGAAGTATGTCATGATGTCTCTATACAAACACCTCTCTTTTATTCCATTTTTCTCTTCCCCCCCAATAACTGGTTACAGTTATTTCTCAGCTGGGATTTTGCTTGGCATAATGGTAACGCCCTTTGCATCTGCAATAATAAGAGAAGCCTATCAGATGGTTCCATTTACATATCGTGAAGCCACGCTATCGTTGGGATCGACACGCTATGAAGCAACGAAGATTTTGCTTGGCTATATAAAGCCTGCGATCTTTTCTGGTACAATACTGGCTTTTGGAAGAGCTGTTGGGGAAACGGTAGCTGTAAGTTTGGTTATAGGAAATACATTCAATCTGAGTGTTGGCTTATTTGCACCGGGCTATACAATTTCTTCATTAATTGCAAATCAATTCGGGAATGCCTTCATCTATAAGCATATGCTTCCTGTTCTATATGCGGGGGGTTTGGCTCTCTTCATTATAGGGCTGATTGTAAATATAGTTGGTCTTTATTTGCTGAAGAGGTGGCAAGAGAATGTCAGGATATAAGATTAGAAAAGGAAAAGAGGTTGTTTTCCTCGTAGCTATAGCTATTCTAACATTTGTCGGGATTTTGCCTTTATTTCACATCATTGTTACGGTTTTCACAGAAGGATCGCCAGTCATTACAGAAAAGGGCTTTACCTTTTTAATAGGGACACTTAGCGATGGTGGTATAGGTCCAGCCATTGCAGGCACATTTATTTTAATGTTTTTATCATCATTGATTGGCTTACCAGTAGCATTGTTAGTTGGCATTTATGCCTACGAACATCCGTACAGCCTAATTGGGAGATGGACAAAGACATTGCTTCAGATAATGCTTGAGTTTCCAACCATACTTGTTGGAGTTTTTGTTATGAACATAGTTGCAATTCCAATGGGAACATATTCTGGATTTGCTGGTGCCTTTGCTCTGGCGATAATTCTCATGCCTTATGTTGCCGTTTACACACAGGAAGCCATGAGGCAAATTCCATTTACATATCGTGAAGCATCGTTTGGGCTTGGATTATCGAGAATTAAGGTAATATTCAGAATATTGATGCCTCTCTCGAAGAGGGGCATTCTGACTGGCGTGCTGATAGGTATGGCAAAGGTTGCTGGAGAGACTGCTCCCCTGCTTTTCACCGCAGGGGGACTGTATCAGAGTTATCCAACATCTATAACAAAGCCTGTTGGAGCGGTTCCATTGCTTATCTACACCCTTATTCAGAGTCCAAGCAAAGCAGATCATGCAATGGCATGGGGAGCTTCTCTTGTTTTGCTTTTAATTTTCCTCTTGATTTTTATGCCTGTAAGAGTTAGTTTGAGGGAGGTTAGACTATGAGCAAGTATGCAATAGAAACAAAAAACTTGAAGATATACTATGCTGACAATGAGATTATCAAAGGTATAAACTTGAAAATACCAGAAAACACCATATTTGCTCTAATGGGTCCGAGTGGGTGCGGAAAATCAACATTACTTCGTGCTTTCAACAGATTACTTGAATTGAATAAAGATGCAAGAATTGAGGGAGAAGTTTTAATTTTTGGGAAAAACATCTATGCTGATGATGTAAATCCAATCGATATAAGGAGAGAAATTGGAATGGTTTTTCAGTATCCGAATCCTTTTCCCCATCTCACCATATACGATAACGTAGCTATAGGCTTGAAACTGAACCATCTTGTAAGAAATAAAGAAGAAACGGATAAGAGGGTGAGATGGGCGCTAGAAAAGTCATCGCTGTGGGATGAGATAAAAGATAGATTGAGAGAGTATCCAGCAAGTTTGAGTGGAGGGCAGAAGCAACGACTTGTTATAGCCAGAGCCTTAGCATTAAAGCCAAAGATATTGCTTATGGATGAGCCAACAGCAAATATTGATCCACTGGGAACAAAGAATATTGAAAAATTACTGTTTGAATTGAAGAGAGATTATACAATTGTTCTTGTAACTCATGAACCTGCACAGGCATCAAGAATAAGCGATTATGTTGGTTTTCTCTATCTTGGGAAATTAATAGAGGTTGGTCTAACTAAGGATATATTTGAAAAGCCGAAGAGCGAGTTAACTGAAAAGTATGTAACTGGGGTGTTGGTGTAGGGGTGAAAAGATGAGTGATAGATTGCATGAAGAACTAAAAAAATTGAGGAGAGGGGTAATTAAAATGGGAGATCTTGCAAAAGAAATGCTGCATTATTCTATAGAGGCATTAAAAAAACAGGATGTTGAGCTGGCAGAAAGAGTTATCTCTAAAAAGAAAAATCTTGCGGATATGGATGCAGAAATAGAAGAAAAGGCTCTACAACTTATGGCATTGTATCATCCGATGGCAAAGGATATGCGTACGGTAGCGTGCATTTTGAAAACCATCACTTATTTAACTAGGATAGGAAGGTATGGCAAGGATATAGCAAACATTGCCAAAGAACTCAGCGATAAGCCACACATAGCAAAGCTGGTTGAAATTCCATATATGGCAGAGTTGGTGTGCAAAATGATTGATGATGCATTGAAAGCATTCGAAACAGAGAATCTATCTCTGGTTAGAGATTTTGAGGAAAGAGATGATATGCTGGATGCACTTAGATGGTCAATATTTAGGGAATGTCTCACCTACATGATAGAAGAGCCAACAGCTATTACGAGATGTGCACATTACATGATGATCGCCAGATATTTGGAGAGATGCGGAGACCATACATGCAAGATAGTTGAAAAAGTGCATTACATGGTAACTGGGGAAAGAAAGGAGATAAAATAAAGCAGATATAAACGCAATTACTTTTCATCTTCTAAATCAACTCATCTATCTTACTAAGCATCTACATACAAACTTCTCAAGTTTCCTCTTTAGACTTCTTAATTCCCCATCAGAATATGTTTTTTCATTCAAAAAATTTGGATCCAAAGTTTTGGAAAGAATGAATTTTTGCAAAATATACAATTCAGCTCCTTCTATTAATTTTCCTATGTTGATAATATCTTCCCTACTAAGCTGTGATTTTACAACTGTTGTACGAAACTCATATTTTATGTCGGAATTCATAATCATCCTTATACTCCTCTTAATCTTCTCTGGGCTGATAACTGAATGGGTAACCTCTTTATACTTTTGTAGTGGAGCCTTTATATCCATCGCTATGTAATCCACTAACTCATGATTTATGATTATTTCCAGTATTTCTGGGTTGCTCCCATTTGTATCTAATTTGACCAAATAGCCCATCTCCTTAATCCTTTGAATGAAATCTACCAAATCTTTTTGTAATGTTGGCTCTCCCCCTGTTATCTCAACGGCATCGAGCTTTCCTTTTCTTTTTTCTAAAAAAGAGAATATTTCCTCTTCTAGTATGGTTTTTCCAAATAAAGATGGTTTAACCAACTCGGGATTGTGGCAATACGGGCATCTAAAATTACATCCTTGAGTAAATACTATTGCACATATTTTTCCGGGATAATCTATCAGTGAGAATTTTTGAAACCCACCAATAATCATTTATATCATTTTAAATGTTTCTCTCACTCTAAATTCTTCTTGTTTTCCTTCATTCCATTGATTTACTGGTCGCAGGTAGCCGACTACACGAGAATAAACTTCACATGGCTTGCCACATTCGGGGCATCTTTCATGTTCTCCAGCCAAATAACCATGAGATGGACAGATGCTAAAGGTTGGAGTAATTGTAAAATATGGTAAACGATAGTTCTGGCATATTTTACGAATTAAATTTTTGACTACCTCAGCATCATCAATTCTTTCCCCT
>CAZNGK010000068.1:0-7818 GCA_964572575.1 uncultured Thermoplasmatales archaeon
TTCGGCAATCAATTCTCTCAGCACATAAGTTACATAGCTTGAAACACTTGTAAAGCCAGTTCCCTTTATCCTTTCCTCTATTTTTTTAAACAACGGTGCTGGAATCGAGACCGTCGTAAATTTTTTTTCTTCATCCATGGTTTCACCTCTTAATTAAATATCATTAAAGGAAAGGGGTATATAAAAGTTGTTGTGGCAAAATTTTCATAGCAAAAGTAATAAAAGAATGGCATATTATAATGGCATGAAAAGAGATAAAGATGAAATCAGGATTGGTATAGTGGTATCAGAATTCAATTATGATGTTACAATGATGATGCTCGAAAGAGCAAAAGAACATGCTCGATTTTTAGGCGTTGATGTTGCCAAGGTTATAAAAGTGCCAGGTGTATTTGACATTCCCCTCGCCTTAAAAAAATTGCTGCAGGACATGAGCATAGATGGTGCAGTTGCATTGGGAGCAGTCATACAGGGAGAAACAAAGCATGACGAAGTCATAATGCAGCAGGCATCCCGTAAAATAATGGATTTGGCATTAGAATATGAAAAGCCAATCGGACTTGGAATCACAGGACATGGAATGTCTCGCCTGCAAGCTCAGGCACGTATCGATAGGGCGAAGCAGGCGGTGGAGGCAGTAGTAAAAATGCTGAAAGCAATGCAATGATGCTGAAAGGGAAAAAAGCTCTGGTGACAGGAGCATCACGAGGTATAGGAAGAGCCATTGCAATAAAATTTGCTGAAAATGGCGCTATTGTGGGAATAAACTATTTTAAGGACGATGAAGGAGCAAGAAAAACGCTGAACGCTGTAAAAGAATATGGGGAGGGAATTTTAATAAAGGGAGATGTTGGCGATTTTGAAGAGGCTGGAAAAATTGTAAGGAAATTTGTGGATTTTGCTGGAAATATAGATATCGTTGTTAATAATGCTGGAATATACATAAGGAAAAATTTTGAAGAAATCGATGAAAAACAATGGGATGAAACATTGCGCGTAAATTTAAAAGGTTCATTTAACATTTGCAAACATGCCATTCCATATATGAATGAAGGAGGAAAAATAATATTTATTTCTTCACAGCTTGCATTTAAAGGCTCTTCACATGGTGCAGATTATGCTGCCAGCAAAGCAGGCTTACTCGGGTTGATGCGAAGCTTAGCAATTGAGCTTGCCAGCAAAAAAATAAATGTCAATGCCATTGCTCCTGGCACAATAGATACAGATATAATAGCTGGGTATAGTAAAGAGGAAAGGGAAGAGAGGAAAAGACAAATTCCATTGAAAAGAATAGGAAAGCCAGAAGATGTTGCCTCTGTAGCATTATTTTTAGCAAGTGACTTAGCAAATTATATTACAGGAGAAGTTATACTTGTTACAGGGGGTTTATATATAAGATAAAAGATAAAACAAAATGTATTAATACATCAATCTAATATTTTAGTATAATGTTTGATGATAAAAGAAGGAGAAGGGATAAGGAAGAAGAATTTGATAAGATGGTTCGAGAAATGCAGAAAATAATAGAAGAAGTTTTCAGAAACGCTTTTGAAGGATTTGGAAACGCTTTCGCAGAAGGCTTCTCCGTAAAATTCTCTCCAGAAGGAGAAATAAAAATGGAAAGAATAGAGAAAGAAAAGGATGCAGATAAAGACATAATTGAAGATAGAGACAGAATATATGTAACTCTTCGCCTTCCTGATATAGATGAGAATGAAATAGATATAAAAGTTGTTGATAAAACACTTGAGATAATAGCTGGAGATAGAATAAGAATAATTGATTTGCCAGCTCGAGTTAATCAAGAAAAAATCAAAAAAATTTATAAGAACGGCGTTCTCGACATCGAGCTTGAAAAAATTTAGATACCTATTCTCGTAGGCAGTGCATAGTAGCCTTCCTTTTCTATAGCTTTTGCCACCTTCTCCTGCAATTCTTTTGATGGTGTCAAAGCCACCATGTAGCCGCCCAAGCCGCCGCCCGTCATCTTCGCTCCATATGCTCCAGCCTCTCTTGCAATTTCAACCAAAAAATCAAGCTCTTTTGATGACACTTCTATTTCCCGCAGCAATTCATGGTTTTTATTCATGAGTCTGCCAACCTTTTTCAAATCCATGGCAAGCAGGGCATCTCTTGCATCATAAACAAGCTTTTTTGCTTCTTCAAAAATTTTATCATATTTCTCTTTGTATTTTTCTTTTCTCTGCCTTACTCCTTCAACTGCCTTTTTTGTATTTGCCACTATGCCAGTGTCGCCCATTACAATCTCAACAGGCTTCTCAATTTTCAGCAACTCCATTTTCTTACCTTTTTCATACCATACGAGCCCTCCAAATGTGGCGCATGTGTTGTCAATGCCAGATGGATTGCCATGATATGCCTTTTCTCCTTCATAAGCAAAACTGTTTATTTCCTCATCGCTAAAATGCATGTCAAACTCGTCTGCTATAGCTCTTGCAATGGCTGCGCAGCTGGCAGCACTCGCCCCTACACCGCTCGCCGCCCTTAGATTGCCAGAAAGCCATATTTCTATGCACTCATCTATTCCCATGGCTTTTTTTATGAGCCTTATCGATTCTTTTTGCTGCTCCAGCTTTTCCTTTTTATAGCCAGGTGTTTCCTCTCTATTGTCATGGATTATGAATTCCTTGCCTTGACATTTTTTTACCTCAGCAATTGTTTTTTTATCTATGGCAGATGCTATGGCAGGTATGCCATAAACAACAAAATGCTCATTGAAAAGAATAACCTTTCCGTATCCATACCCAGTTCCCATGTCATGAAAATTGAAATGAATATATAAGGATTTACACAACCCCGGCATATGAGAATGTAAATTCCATAAAAAATTTATAATCAAAACTCTATCTCATCAAATGAATAGAAAGGAAATAAGCAAATTGATAGAAGAGAATGATATAAAGTGGATTCAAATTCATTTTACAGATGTTATGGGAAAGTTGAGAATTCTTCATGCTTCTTCAGAAGAATTTTTAGAGAATATTCTCAAGAATGGCATTAATTTTGATGGGTCATCTGTAGGCTTCTCAAGAGTGGAAAAATCTGATTTAATTGCTGTGCCAGATAAAGATACATTCATTATTTTACCTCATGAAAAAAATGAGGCGAGAGTGATAGCGAACATATATAATGCAGATGGCTCACCATTTCCCTTAGATCCAAGATATGTGCTAGCTAAAACAATTAAAAAAATGAAAAGAGAAGGATTTGATGAAATAAAAATATCTCCAGAAATGGAATTTTATTCCTTCCATAGACAAGAAGAAAAATATGAAATGAACGAGAAAAATGGATATTTTATTCCTCCTCCCTTTGATGCAGCAAAAGAGTACAGGAAAGAACTTGCTGAAGCTTTAATAAAAAGCGGATATCCCGTTAGGTATCATCATCATGAAGTTGGCAGAATGCAACAAGAAATAGAAGTAAAAGCTTTGGATGCCATTCAGGCAGCTGATTTCTGCATATATTTTAAATACCTCGCTAGAGAAATTGCCTCTCGCCAGGACATGATAGTAACATTTATGCCCAAGCCTTTTTCAAATGATGCAGGTAATGGAATGCATGCTCATGTGGCGTTATATTCAAATGGAAAAAATATCTTTTATGATGAGAATAATGAATATAATTTAAGTCAAACTGCCATTCATTTCATAGGAGGAATCATTGAACATGCAAGAGCTATAACTGCAATAGCAAATCCAACGATAAATTCATATAAAAGGCTAATGCCAAATTTTGAAGCTCCATGTTATATTGCATGGGGCAGATATAATAGAAGCAGTTTGATAAGAATACCAGCAAAGAAAACTATTGATATAGAAATAAGAAGTGCAGATCCATCTGCCAATCCCTATTTGTTTTACTCGGCTGTAATACACGCAGGTATTGATGGAATCAAAAAGCGGATTGAATACGAGCCAATTGAAGAAAATTTGTATAAAATTGATGAGAAAAAGCTAAAAAAATATGCAATTAAAAGATTGCCTTCCACTTTAATGGAGGCAATAGATGAGTTAGATAATGATGACGTAATAAAAAGGGGAATAGGAGAGGAAATAATAGAGATTTTTATAGAAGAAAAAAGAAAAGAATGGGAAAGATACATGGGAAAAATAGGCGAAATAGATTATGAATTTTATTTCAATGTTTAGTTTTAAACCATTTTTAGCTTTCCCAGCTCGGGCTCATATATTATTCCATCTTCCATTAAATTTGCTATTGCTTCTTCAGCTATGCTCCTTTCTATTCCCTCCTTTGCTGCCTGTTCAATGACTGCATCCCATTCCGCTCCCTCTTCGCCCTGCAATTCTTTTATTATGGCAAGCAATTTCTCTTCGGCTTCCTTTACTTCTTTACTGCTTTCTTTCTTTTCTATTGAGATATATGATAAAGCCTCTCTCAATAAAAATTCGTAATGCTCGATATCAATATCCTTGTAATATCTCATTGCTTCAAGCACACCTTCTGCCACCTTCAGAGGATAACCAAGCTCTCTTAACTGGCGAATAGATGGCGTTGACATGCTCTTTGCTTCCTTCATTGCATCTATTCTCATTTTAAGATTTCTTGCTGCCTGAACAATCCAATAGTCTCGCAAAAAGGCATCCACGCTTTTAACTTCTTCAGCTCTCATTGATAGATACACGCTGCCTTCTTCTGGCTCATATATTCTAACTTTTCCAGCAACAGCAACATAGCTTGGAGCTTCCATATCAGCAAGCAAACTTGCCACCTCAGGATTGAATGGCTCAGCATATACATTATGTATGCCCGTTGGGTCAGCAATGCGGGCACGCCATCTTATGCCTTCTTTCCCGATATTTTCAACATCTGTAAGCACACCAACCACGAACAACCTATTCACTTTTGCTCCCATTGGTGTTATTACATATTTTGGTGCCTTCTCTTCCTTTCCATGAATAATATGGCTTGCCTCGCTATACTCACCTGCAAATATTCTCCATGCTACCTCACGCATTTCATCCACCTATCTCTACCATGAGTTCTTCCGCTTCTTTTTTCACATCTGGCTTTATTTTTTCACCATCTTTTGCAATAATGGATATTATAAAATCACTCTGGATGGAATCTCCATATACTCGGACAGGATGCATGAGAAGCTTGTCCACAATATCTGCATAAACAATTCCATAATCCATTGCATCTTCAGCCATTTTCAAATAATCGTCCATACTTTTCTCAAGCAGCTTTTCTGTAAGTTCTCTATTAAAAATAACATCAACAGCTCCAGTTCCATCATCTACGAGAGCTCTTATTCTCAAATCTGGCACACCATCAACCTGTCCATGTTCATCGCATACTCCTTCCTTAATACGCCTGTTGCAGTGCGGACACCTGAAAATTATGCCTGAATCACGCCTTACTTCGAGAATAACACCTTCTATAAGTAAATCGAGCCCGCCGCCCCGCTCCACCACCTTGTATAATGGAATCACATATGGCGTGTATTCTATTTTTTCATCAATTTTTTCCACTTCTGCATTTTCATCAAATATGATTTGAGGAGAACCACGCCAGCTTCTCACATATGCTCCTTTTATCCTTATTGCATCTCCTTCCTTCAACTCAAAATCTTTCCATGCCGTGAATCTTATTCGAGCTGTCTCATCCTCCATTATACCAGAATAAACTGTCTTTTTTTCCCCTCCAACATCCACCTCACGCCTTTCTATGCTCGTAATTTTTCCCCTCACCTCAACATTTGAAATATTGGCACGAACATCAATCAGATTAAGCCTTTTTGGAGGCATTTTTATTAACTCGATGTCGTATTCAACTTTTTCAACGATTGTCCATTCTGACAAGCTTAAACGAGGCTGTCCCTGCCACTCGCTGGCGGAACACCCTTTTATTTTAACAACATCTCCTTTTTGTAAACCGAAATCTTTCCATGCTGTAAAAGGAATTATTCCTGTTTCATCTCCAAGCAAACCTCGATATATTTTTCGTGTCTTTCCTCTCACCTCAACCTCTCTTTCATCAATTGTAAGGATTTTTGCAGTCGTTATAACATTTCTATCTCCTGGCTTTATATCCTTTATTTTCTTTTCTCTTGCTCCTCCTCCATACTTTCTTATCAATGCATTTTTAGCCTGCTCAATAGGCACACCATAGTCCAAAAATTCCTTCAATTTTTTCTCTATCTCTTCTCTTTCAGCATCCACACTACTCAAAATTTCTTCAACAGCTTCTTCAAATTCCATATTCTCATAAATAAAATAGGCGATGATTATAAAATTTTATGGTGGAAAGAAAAAATGCATTCACGCCAAATATAATACAGTTTAAATCATCTCTTGATTCTTTCTAAAATTTCCAAAAGTTTTTTTAGTTCTTTTATCATAATAAAATAGTAGAAAATTATTGCAATGAGCATGCTCAAGTCAAAACCCAAATCAATCTTTAATTCCATTTCAACACCTCTTCTACAAGTTCTTGAATAATCTCGTTAGTTTTACTGAGGGATTCTATTATTACATTTACCCCAAAAAGCAACCTCTCAAACAAAAGAAAATTGTGTAGCACATAATGAACCATTTTTCCCTCTGTATTCTTCATTCTATATCCTCCAGAATTTTCCTTAACACAATTTTTAAAGCCCTTCTTTGTAACATTCTCTTTTGAAGATTATAAGTGACCCATTCTCTATATTTACTCCCTCTTTTTCTATTTACTACTATCATAAAACTCTATCCCCAAAGTATATATAGTGATTGCTTACACATAATGTTATTTTTCAGATTATTGGAAACTTTCCAAATTAGGTAAATTTTCCAAATTTAGACAACAACCTATATAAGATTTTTATGAATTCTTATTATGAATAATATAAGAAGTGTTTATTATGCCAAACCTGTAATAAAATTTTATACATCGAGTAGTAAAAGCGGAAAACAAAAAAAATTAATTCATTATTCAATAAAATTACCTGTTGAATTAGCAAGATATTACTATGAAGAAAAGAAAAAGAAGGAGATAGAACATGAGGAAAAAGAAACAATAAGAATAAGGAATTTCAGAAATTGTTTTGTATGCGATATGCAACTCGATGAAAGATATATAAAGAAAACTGAAGTGAAGAAAGAAATTTTGGATGAAGTAAAAAAATTGATGAGAAAAGAAGAAAAAACCGAAGATTATGAAGAAATTTTACACAAAACATTATTAGAAATTATTTTATCTCATTCGCTTTCTTATCCATATATAACTGTAAAAATTTCAAAAAAGAATATTGAATGGATAGAAGATAATGTTCAAAGAGAAATACTGAGAAAATTAGAAAGAGAATTGGGTTGTTCTTTAACGATGGATAATGAGTATTTATATTTTGAATTTAGCATAGATAAAACAATGCATGGATTTAACTATGCGAAAAGTGCTTATGAAAAAATTATTAAAACTTTGAAAATATTTGCTGCACAAAATCGAAAAGAATTAGCCAAAAAAATAGAATCTTTGGATGAAAGAGCTATCCGACAAAATGAACGTGCCATCGATGAAGTTTATTCTCAATATATGAATCATTTATGGCTCTATGCAGAACCCATATTTTCCCCTTATTTTGTAATAGTGGTGGAAATGTTATCTGATGAAATAGAGAAATTGGTTTATATTCTCAAAAAAATGAATGGATTCCCAGATGAAACCATGGATATGTTGTTTCATCATCTAACACTTTGCAATGAGTCTTTGCTTTTATATAGTAGCATATTCAAAAATGTAGATAATGACGTATCTGTTTATCATTTCAGATTAAAAAGAGATGATGAAAAATAC
>CAZNGK010000069.1:0-7794 GCA_964572575.1 uncultured Thermoplasmatales archaeon
TTTTTCAGCCTCCAAAATAGTAATGCAAAAGATTTTAAATAACTATCGCTGAATATATCTTTAAATTCAACTGCATCATCAGCAATAAATCAATTAATTTTTATAGATGCATAAATATAATATCATGGAAAGAGGAGCAACTATAACCTTCCTTTCAGCAATTGCATCTCTTATCATATTCTCCTCCTTCATAACCATTTTTCCAGAGGGTATTAATATCGCCTCTTCTCCAAAAATGGAATATAAAGGAGATCTGGTATTCTATGGAATGGCAGAAGGAAATGCAAGTGAATTGTTTGCCAACAATTTCTCAATTTCTGTAAATGGAAAAAATTTTAGCGGTGACAATCTGCATATAAAAGGGAGTATGCATTTTCTATGTCCTCAAGCTCTATTTAATGGAACAATATTCTCCAACGAAACTAATTTTGAATGTCATGATTGCCAGTCCAATGTGGAAGAAATTTATGAAGGAGGAATAATAAAGGGTGAAATAGTAATAAAGCCAGTTGGAAAGGTGCTATTGAAGAAAAGTAAAATAGAAATGGTTACCGGGCCTTTTCTTTTTCCATTAAAAATTGATAAAGTGGGATTTGCTCGAGAAGGAAAGCTTTATGTCAACGGCGAGAAAATAAATTTTTCAGACTACATATTTTTCAGAGGAGAAGGAGTGTATATTACAAAAGAGAAAAAATTTCAGGGAAATGTTAATACCCTAGTCATAGATGGAAGATTTTATGAAAAAGAGAAAAAATTTTTATTTATCCCCTACAAAATTTTTATACTATGGATAGCTGCAATTGCCATTTTCTTCATTTCCCTATTCCTAAAAAAAGATGTCTATAAAGAAGTGGATAAGAAAAGAATTATAGATAAGGATTTACTTGGCTTTTCCATTATTATATCCATTCTATTTTTTGCCTTGTCCTTTTTCCTATGGAATTGTGAAATAGAAAGAATTTTTGGCATGAATATTTTTGATATCACCAGCTTAGAAATTAAAAGCATTCTCCTGCTCTCATTTGAAATCATTCCATATATGGTGGCGGTGGCAATAATTGGTTTCCCTGCAAAAGTGATGGTTTCCTCAATTTTTGAAGTTTTTGGGCTTACAAATATTGGAAAAGGTGTTGGAAGAAGTGTAGGTTTTATACTATCATTTATATGGGGAATTTCTCTGCTTCCCGTGCTTTTGAATTTAACTTTGGCTCCTTTATTAAAATTTCTTCCTTCGATACTGGGGTAAAGATGATATTTCCAATATATAATGAAAGAGCTCTTTATCTGCCAGAGGAAAAGGCAATTGTAATTGCAGATTTACATATAGGAATAGAGTATGAATATGCTCTACAAGGGGTGCATATTCCTTCTCAAACATCCTATTTGCTTGATAGAATTAAAAAATTGCTTGAAAAACAAGGAGCAGAAAAATTGATTATTTTAGGAGATGTAAAGCATATTATAACTACAAGCCAGGGAAAGGAAATCATGAATAAAGGAAGCAGGGAGGCGAGCTATTTTTTAAAAAAACTAGATGAAATTGTAGATGTTTTTGTTATAAGAGGAAATCATGATGGATTGCTCAGGAGTAAAAAAGCGAAGATCTTCGGCTCTGGAGGGATGAAATTTGGAAACATTGCATTTGCGCATGGACATGCATGGCCTTCTGAAGATATCATGGATGCCCGCCTCCTTGCTGTTGGGCACATTCATCCCCATGTTGAAATAAAAACGAAGGTAGGATATTCATATTTAAAGCCGTGCTGGGTAAAGGGAAAATTCAGGAAAAAAGAATTTTTGGAGAGATATGAAAAGGGGAATGAAAAAATGGAATTTATTGTAATGCCTGCTTTCAATCCTCTTTGTGGAGGAATTGCTGTTAATAGAGATGAAATTGCTGGACCATTGGGAAAAATAATGGATTTTGACAACGCATATGTATATCTTTTAGAAGGAATAAATCTTGGAAGGATAAGTAATTTAAAAAAAATTTTTATTACGGATAGGTGAGAAAATGAAAATACTTGTAACAGATGAAATTGCTGAAGAAGCAATGAATAAGTTGAAGGAAAAACACGAAGTTGTTTTTCAGGAATTGAGAGGAGAGGAGCTCAAAAAAGAGATTGGAAACTATGATGCTTTAATGGTTAGAAGTGCAACAAAAGTTACGAAAGACATTATACAGGCAGCGGAAAGGCTAAAAGTTATAGGCAGAGCAGGTGTTGGAGTAGACAATATTGACGTTGAGGAAGCAACAAAAAAAGGCATAATAGTTGTGAATTCTCCAACAGGGGCAAGCATTTCTGTTGCAGAGCTTACTATTGGCCATATGATTTCTCTCGCTCGCCATCTTACAAAGGCTGATAAAACAATGAAAGAAGGAATATGGGCAAAAAAGCAACTTAAAGGAAGAGAGTTACATGGTAAAACTCTTGGCATTATTGGATGTGGCAATATTGGCAAAGTTGTTGCAAAATATGCTAAAGCCTTTAATATGGAGGTTATAGGATATGATCCTTTTCTTTCAAAGGAAGAAATGGAAAAACATGGAATAAAAAAGGTTGATAGCCTTGAAGAGCTAATGAAAACTGCAGATTTTGTTTCCTTGCATATTCCTCACATCCCCCAGACTCATCATCTTATAAATGAAAAAATGCTTTCTTTAATGAAGCCTACTGCCTATTTAATAAATTGCGCCAGAGGAGGAATAGTAGATGAGGAAGCATTATATGAGGCATTGAAGGAAAAGAAAATAGCAGGCGCGGCGCTCGATGTCTATGAAAAAGAACCGCCAGAAAAATCTCCTTTATTTGAACTGGAAAATGTTGTTTTTACTCCTCATTTAGGAGCTTCAACAGTAGAGGGACAAATAAGAGCTGGCGTAATTTGTGCAGAGCAGATATTAAAAGTGCTTGATGGTGAAGAGCCAGACTATTGGGTAAACAGAAAAGCTATGAAAAGTTAATTAATAAAACGGGCATATTGAAATGTGAAGTTTGAGGCAATAGCAAGAGATTGCAACACAAGGACAGGGTATGCAGAAATAGAAGGAAGGAAAATAAAGGTTCCAAATATATTTTGGTATAGCTCTCCCCGCCTGCCAGCTCCTTCCTTTGCAGAAATTAAATTAAGAGAAGACATAAAGAGCGGTGGAAGCTTTTTTTATCCTAAGGAATGCACATTTTGCATTCCCTCCTCTCTAATATATCCATATGCTTTTCCTGAAGAATTACATGAAAAGGCTTTTTCTCATGCTGCTCATGAAAACATCTTTGAAATAGTTTCTGCAAAAGGAGGAAGAGCAAATGGGTTTATATTTGTCTTAGCGAATTCAAGAGAGGTTTATTCAAACCCAAAAAATTTTGTGGAGTGTATTGTTAAAGTTAGGAAGAAGATAGGATATAAGCTTCTTTATGCTCCCGGTATAGCTACTCCTGTAAATTTAGCATTTCTTGCATATTGTGGTATCGATTTTTTTGATTCCTTACAGATTATTCTGAAAAGCAGAAAAGGAATATATTTCACATCTGATGGAGAGCATTTAATTGAAGAACTTGATGAATATCCGTGTAGCTGTCCTTTCTGCATGAAGAGCATTGAAAAATTTGAAGATTTGCTCATGCACAACTATGAAGTGATGAAAAATGAACTGATAAAAATTTCTCAATATATAAAGCAAGGAAGGCTAAGGGAATATGTGGAGGGAAAAGCTAATCTCTCTACTCATCTTGCATCTATAGTAAGGTTAATGGATGCCGAACATTATGAATATCAGGAGAAGAGATATCCCATAACAGGAAAAAAATTTGTTTCATCTTTATATTCTCTAAGCAGACCAGATATAAGGAGATTTAGAGAGAGAATTCTCAATAGATATAAAAAGCCAGATTCTGCAAAAATTCTTTTACTTCTTCCATGCTCAGCAAAAAAGCCTTATTCGCTTTCAAAATCCCATAAAATTTTCAACAGGGCAATTTCAAATTGTAAAAATAGACATGTTATTCACGAAGTTATTATCACATCTCCTCTTGCAATTGTGCCGAGAGAACTTGAATACACATATCCCTCTGCACATTATGATATTTCCACCATTGGACAGTGGTATAGAGATGAAATAGAAATGATAGAGAAAAGTCTGCAGAAATATCTTCGCAGGAATAAGTATGAAGTTATTATAAATCATTTGCCTGATGAGCTTTCTTCTTTGTCTTTAAACAATGAAATAATCAATACCTGCAACAATCATCCGGCCTCGGAAGAAGCAATGAAAAAACTTTCCTCTGCTCTTGCCATTGCAGAAGATTTTGAGAAAATAAGCCATACAAAGAGAAGATATGAAAATGTCCTTTCCATGCTCCTTTTCCAATTTGGGGGAGTAGCGACTAAATTCCTTGAGGGATGCAAAGTTAAAGGAAAATTTCCAGAATATAAAATATATTATGAGGAAAAACAGCTTGCCTCTTTTGTTACAAAAAGAGGACTATATTCCTTAACCTTTGCAGGAGGAAAAAAAATGGGAAAAAATTACTGGGTGGAAATTGAAGATTTTAAACCAAAAGGAAGCATTTTTGCTGTTGGTATAACAAATGCAGATGAGAAAATAAGGGTAGGAGATGAAGTAGTGGCTTTCTATAAAGATGAACTAAGAGCTGTAGGTGTGGCAAAAATGAATGCAGAAGAAATGATTGAAAGCGAGGCAGGGGAGGCAATTAAAGTTAGGCATTATAAGTGAGATTGTAAAAGATAAGGGGCTATATTAGGATTATAAGTAGCCAACCATTTTAACTTCTTCTTTTTCAGTATCAATAAGCACATATTCCCCTTTTTTTCCAACGCTACAATTTATAACAATGGTGTCTCCAAATTTTCCATATCCTGCATCTTCATGAACGTGTCCGCATATTACATACTTTGGCTTTTTTTCATTCATTATTTCTCTGAGCTTTTTATCTCCAATATGCATACCAAGAAAAGCCCTATCTTTCGTTTTATACGGTGGAGTATGAGAAACGATAATATCTATCTTTTCAGCTTGAATAGCCTTCATGACTCCTGAAATTGAAAATTCTTTGAATTCCACTATCTCATCATCTATAAATTTTATACTACTTAAATGATTTAAGTTGCCGTCCATGTTTCCTATTACCCCATAAATTGGGGCATCTATTTCATTGAAAATGCTATCTTCCACATATCCAAAATCTCCAGCTAAAATGACAAGATGTGGCTTCTCCCTTCTCACGCCTTCAATAAATTTTGCATATCTTTCTTTTCTTCCGTGGAAATCAGCTGCACACTGAATCAGCATGCTACTTTTCCTGCCTGTATCTCCAATTTATTGCCCTATTCAGTTTTACATAAAGGTCTGCTCCCCTATCAAGAATTTTTTTGTCCTCAAGGATGTCTATAGCTTCGTTAGCAAAAAACCTTATCAATTTTCTTATCTCTTCTCTATTTGATTCAATTATTTTGCCAATTTCCTTTACAAATTCTCCAAAATCTTCCCCCTCGATTTTTATCTCTATCTTCATTGATTCACCTTTTTTTCAGATTCTTCTCTATCATTCTGAGAACTTCTTCCACTTCCGCCTGGCTCAAGTAGTTTTCCTGCTGTTCCATTTTTATTTCTGATAGTCTCAGCCTTATAGCTTCTTTGCATAATTCTGCAACGCTTGTATATCCCAACCCAGGATTCTTTCTAATTAACTCCTCAATTTCCAAATGCAATTCTTTTGGAATCGAAATTGTACTATATTTTGACATTTTCTTCCCCCCTTTCACATCACTTAATACAAGATGTATATATTTATTTTACTGTCATTTCATATGGAATAGGAGAAATTTATGGATAAATTTTTTAATCAATAATTTAGTCAGAATGCTATTGCAAACATAATTAATTATTCTGATAAATATGAAGCTGATAAATATGAAGCACTGATAGTAGAAATATCATTTATAAAAAATTAAATTGATTTGTTGAATTATTTGAGTGGACCAACGTCTTCGAAACCTTGCCTCTGGCCAGTGCCTGCCTTCTTCTGCAACTCTTCAGGATGGAAAAGTAAGGCAATTACATTTAAAGCATGCTCTCTTGTCCTCCTTTCTGCAAGCCATTTTAACTCTTTCTCATCCTTTGCCTCATCTTCATGAACAAAAACCTCTATGATATGCTTATTTGTGAGCAACTGCACTGCTATTAAGCCCAACGATGCTTCATGGGCACACTGCTTATCTATTGGCTGGCTTCCGGGCATCCCCAAAGCCATTACAATGTCGCATTGCCTTTCTTCAATGAGCTTTTTTGCTGCAACTGGTAAGTCCTTAATGCCAGGAACAGTATATCTTTCTATTTTTATATTGACTGCATTTTTCTTAATTTCATCTATAGCTACTTTTGCCATATCATATCTTGCAAATGTTGTATCTGCAATGCCTATCTTCTTCATTTATAAACCTCTTTCATATTCCTGATTTTTTCTATTATCTTTCTTGTTTTACTCAGATCGCCATCATATTTTCCACATCTAACTATCTTAGCTTTTATTCCCCTCTCCTTCAACTTTTTTTCGAGTTCTTCAAAATGTTGATCATAGCCAAGGGCAATTATATCTGGCTTTATTTCTTCAACTATTCTCAAAAAGTCATGCTCATAGCCAATGACAGCTTTATCAACTGGTTTAAGAGATTCTACAAGTTTGCGCCTTTCATCAGCAGGCATAATTGGCTCATGCTTTTTTTTCCTCACTGTCTCATCACAGGCAATGACAACGATAAGCTCATCTCCATATTTTTTTGCCTCTTCCAGATAATAGAGATGACCAATGTGAATTAAATCAAATACTCCAGATGCCATTACTCTTGCCATTCTTCCCACGCCTCAATAATTTCCCATCCTTCAAGAAATATAAAGTTATGTTTTTTGGCATATTCCATTGCCTTCTCCTTTTTCAGACTTTCTCCAAAATCAAGCATTTCGCATCCTGCCATTACTGGCGCAACGCCTGCCATTTCAGCTACTGCTATTCCAAGCTCTGTATGTCCTCTCCTTTCCTTCAGTAAATTTTTGGTGGCGACGCATATTGGCACATGCCCGGGGCTTCTGAAATTCTCACCAAATATGCGCTGTGCTTCAATTTCACTCATATTTCTTATGCTCCTCACCAATTCTGCAAACTTGGATATGGTTAAAGCTCTATCTATATCTCTTATGCCTGTAAATGTCTTGCGATGATTTATTGTAAGAGAAAATGATGACTTTGTATCATATGGAATATCATTTGGTATGAGCTCTTTGAATACAGGCCACTTATTTGCACATTTATAAATTACATCTGCAAGATATGGCAGTCCAAGCTTCTTAGCTTCTGCATAACGAAGCATGATAAAAATAAGCCCTCCTCCATCTTTTCTCATTCTATAAATTGATTCAGGCTTAACAAATTCTGCTGAAATAAAAAAATCAGTTTCCTCCTCACGCCCATCGGCATCGTATACTAAAATAAAATTGCCCTTTTTTATTTCCTCTATTGCCTCCTCAACTTTCTTTCTCATTTTCCTTTTTCCTATCTTCAACTATCCTTGCAATATAGCCAGCAACCCTATTCCTTATATTTTTTGTGCTAATGGTAGAAAGCTTAGTTACGAGTATTTTATTCTTTTCAAAATCGTCGCTAAACTCCTCTGGAAATTTCTCCAGTAGCTCAAGAGCCAGTCTTTTGATATATGCAGGTTTCACATTTCCCAATGAATCACCTTCTCAGAAATATATTTTTCATATAAATATATTTTCTA
>CAZNGK010000070.1:0-7790 GCA_964572575.1 uncultured Thermoplasmatales archaeon
GTATCATCCTGCAAAAATTATTGAAATTCTTCAGCAGATTTTTATACATCTTCATTTTTAAATAATGTGAAAAAGTTCATGGTGCTTGTGCTATTCCTTTTATTAATTCCTTATGTGCATTCTTCAGAGAAAAAGGTATATGTTGCAGAGATAGAGGGAATGATTGGAAGAGGAACAGAAAATCAATTTGAAAGGGCAATAGATGTAGCTGAAGAAGATGGCGAAGCTCTTATAATCAAACTCTCCACTCCTGGAGGAATATCATACTCAATGGAAAAAATCATTACAATGATTGAAAATTCGAATGTACCTGTCATTGTATATGTTGCCCCTGCCGGCGCCAGCGCATTTTCTGCAGGCACTTTCATTCTTATGGCAAGTCATGTGGCTGTGATGGCGCCTTCTACTACCATAGGAGCCTGTCAGCCTCGTATAGTCAATCCTATGACAGGACTGCCAGAAAAGGCTGATGAGAAGGAAATAAATGCATATGCTACAATGATGAAAAGCCTTGCTTCTTCTCATGGAAGGAATGAAAGCATTGCAGAAGCTTTTGTGAGGAAAAATCTTGCTTTGACAGAGGAATCTGCTTTGAAAGCAGGAGTTATAGAATATATTGCAGAAGATTTAACTGAGCTATTTGAAATAGTTAATGGATCTATTGTTAAAGTAAGGGGAGGAAATGTGACCTTAAATTTTCAGAATGCAAAAACAATCGTGATAAAATGGGGAATAAGAGATAAATTGATTAACTATCTCTCTGATCCCCAAATTTCATCTATTTTATTTATCATTGGTCTATTTGGCTTAATTTTTGGCTTCCTCACTCCAGGTTATCATTTGCCGGAAGTAATGGGGGCAGTGTGCTTAATTCTATCTTTATATGGACTTTCTTATATTGGCGTGAGTATTATTGGCTTACTCTTAGTTATCCTTGCCTTCCTCTTTTTCGTAATAGAAGCGCTTACTCCAACCTTTGGCTTCTGGACAACTGCTGCAATCATTACATTTATATTTGGGATAATGCTTCTCCCAGCGGAGAAAGCCATGCATGAACTATCAGCAGGGTGGTTTGTTTCATTCCGTCTCGCAAGTATAGCTGTTGCCATTTTCTTTACCATCTTCTTCTCTTATGCAATTTTTAAGGCAATAAAAGCAAAGAAAAAGAAGCCACGCATTGGTGAAGAGGAATTGGTTGGTAAAAGAGGAGTTGCTATCACAAATATTTCACCAAAAGGACAGGTTAAAGTTATGGGAAAAATATGGCAGGCGGAGGCTGAAGGAGAAATAAAAGAAGGAGAAGAAATTGTGGTTGTTGAACAAAAAAGATTGACTTTGAAAGTAAGAAAAATATGATATCCATAATTCTAACATCTGGAAAGGATTTGCAAAAGATTATGAATTCATTGGACAGTGATGAATATGAATTTTTAGTTGCAGGCGTTGCCCAGAAAGATGTGAAGAAGACGAATGTGAGATTTATAAAAGATAGCAATCTGGCAACAACTCTCATAAAATGTTTTAGAGAAAGTAGTGGAGATTATATAGCAGTTTTTGACAGCTATGTAAGGAATATTGGGAAATGTATAGAGAAAATGAAAGAAAGAATTGAGAGTGGAGCAGATATTGTAGTTGGGAGAAGAGACAGAAAATCGAAAATGGCTAAAATGCTTGTAAATTTATTATTTCCAAAAAGTAGAATAGTTGATGATCCTCTCTCAGAAATTTTTATGCTTAAGAGGAAAGTTATAGAGAAGGTTAATTTGCATCCTATAGGAAGTAAAATTCTTCTTGAAATTCTTGCGAAAGGTAATTATGAGAGAGTTGAGGAAGTGTCTGTGAAGTTAAAGGATAAAAATAATAAAACCAGGGAAAGCTATGCAAAATATTCTCGCCATTTATTGAAAGTAGCATGGGAAGAGGGAGAAATTGCAAGATTTTTTAAGTTTGGAGCTGTTAGTGGAAGCGGAGTTATATTGAATGAATTTCTTCTGTGGCTACTCCTTGCTTTTGAGTTTCCACTTATCACTGCTGGCATATTAAGCGTTGAGTTCTCTATCCTATGGACGTTTGTGCTAAATGATTTATGGACTTTTAAAGATAGGGGCAGAAAGGGAATGACAAATTATTTAAAAAGAATGACAAAATTTAATTTTGCATGTCTTCTTGGATTGATTTTAAACGTTCTTGTTCTTTTCATACTGAGTGAATTTACCGGCATGCATCCATTAAAAGCAAATATTGCAGGAATGGCAGTGGCATTCATCTGGAATTTCCTTGCACATAATCTATGGACCTGGTATGAATAATTATGAATGATTAATCTTTCTTTATTTTTCCAGCTACAGGATGAATAGCTCCACATGCTTCACATTTCAGCATTAGAGTTCTATTTTTCTTTATCAATTTTGTATCTGGTCTCCCACATTCCCTGCAGAGAACGTATCTCTTAACATATCTCTTTATGCATTCCTGCATTCTTGCAATAGGTATCTTACCCTGAAAAATTGCCCTATCCCCATCTATTTCTCCCGCTGTTCCAAGTTCTTTAAGCAAATAAGAAAATATCTGCTCAGCTTCTCTGTTTACCTTATCTGCAATTTCGCTAAGATTTTTCAGAACTGTTGTATTCCCTTCATGAAATATTATTCCATTTGGCATTTGAAAGCGTTCTTTGACTACAATTTCCTTTGGCAAGGCTTCTATGGCTCTCTGTAGCAATTTAGAGTATTCATATTCCTGCATATGCTCACATTATATTATGATATATAAGGATTGTTGATATGTGTTGTTGTGAAAGATAGATAAAAAGAGAAAACACTGTCAAAAACGAATAATAAAGAGAGGAAAGGATTACGCTGGCATATGAAAGTATTTACGAGTAAAATAAACAGACATTATAACCTCTCTTCATTCCATCCGTAAAAGGTTTTTGAGTTGCCTCATTCATTTTTTAAAATCGTTGACGTAAAACTTAAGTGCTCGCAGCAGCCCCAACAAATCCATAGAATAGGGGAGCTGGCTTTAAGGGGCGCGATTTGAATTCAGGATGAAATTGAGAGGCAATGAAATAGGGATGATCCTGCAATTCCAAAATTTCCATTCTTATTTTGTCCTCTGCTATTCCAGAGAAAATCAATCCATTCTCTTCAAGTTTATCAATATATTCAGGATTTACCTCATAGCGATGGCGATGCCTCTCATATATTTTTGTGCTTTTGTAAAGTTTATAGGCTAAGGTGCCTTCCTTTACCAAAATAGGCTGTGCCCCAAGCCTCATTGTTCCACCAAGTTGCTGCACGCCATATTGCTCAGGTAGGATGGTAATGATGGGATGCTTTACATCTGGTTTCACTTCTGTTGAATGACATTCCAAGCCAAGAACATTTCTTCCATACTCAACGACAGCCAGCTGAAAGCCGAAACAAATTCCCAGAAACGGCTTCTTATTTTTTCTCGCAAATTCAATTGCCTTAATTTTCCCTTCTGCCCCTCTCTCCCCAAATCCCCCAGGCACGAGAATGGCATGCACTTTTTCAAGCATGCTAAAATCGCCTGCTTCCAAATCCTCTGCCTCCACCCATATAACGCGCACTTTTACATCAAATTCTGCGCCTGCATGGCGGAACGCCTCGAGTATGCTTAAATAGGAATCTCCTAAAGCGGTGTATTTGCCAACAATTGCAATCGACACCTCTCTCTTTGCATTTTTTATTCTCTCTACAAATTCTTTCCATTTTGTGAGTTCAGCTTCCTTGTATGGCAGATTCAGCAGTTTTAAAACATATCTGGATATTCCCTGCTCTTCTAATATCAGAGGAACTTCATATATGCATTCTGCATCTGGAGATGAGAATACTGCATCTTTGTCAACGTTGCAGAAAAGAGATATTTTTTCTTTTACCTGCTTACTCAGCTTCTTTGTGCTTCTACCAACAATAATATCTGGATCAATTCCTATTGCTCTTAATTCTTTGACACTATGCTGAGTGGGCTTTGTTTTTTGCTCTCCAACTACTCTAAGTATAGGAACAAGAGTAGTATGAATGAAAACCACATTTTCATGACCTTCTTCTAAATGGAGTTGACGAACTGCTTCAAGAAATGGCATTGATTCTATATCCCCTACTGTTCCCCCTATTTCAACTACACATATGTCTGCTCCACTTTTCTCTGCAACTCTTTTAATCCAGCTTTTAATTTCATCTGTAATGTGGGGGACAATTTGAACAGTTTTGCCAAGATAATCACCTCTTCTTTCTTTCTCAATAACATTTCTATAAACTTTTCCTGTAGTAATATTATTCTCTCTGCTCAGATTTATGTCTAAAAATCGCTCATAGTTGCCCAGATCTAAATCCACCTCTCCACCATCTTCCAAAACAAATACTTCTCCATGCTGGAATGGATTCATTGTGCCTGCATCACAGTTAAGATATGGATCTATTTTTATTGCAGTAACTGCATAACCTCTGCTTTTTAAAAGCAAGGCTATGGAGGAAGTTATTATTCCCTTTCCAAGTCCAGATAAAACTCCGCCAGTTACCACAACGTATTTTGGCATAAATATAATAGCAAAACCCTTAAAAGAATTAACGGTTTTAACCCATTTTGAGATATCGATTAAGTGATAATTGAATTTCAGGCTATACAATTTTGAAAAATTTCCACAAATTAATATATTGACAGGAAATAATCCATTTTTTTCTCAAAAATTCTTGCCTGTTCCTGGATGACCTCTTCCGCCTCGTTCCAATCCATATCTGTTGTTTCAATTGCATAACTTACAAATCTACCAAGCCATAGGGTTTTTAAAGCATCCAATATAGCTCGCTTTTCAGCTTTTTTTCTGGCTTTTTTATAATGAGATGCAAAATCATATACAATTTCAGCCCATAAATCAGCGTTAAAATCCTCCACATTTTTTGATATTCCTCTAACTTTTTCAATTAATTTCTCTGATAATATGCCCTCAATAATCTTGACTGATGATGAATATTCTCTTTTGAAGTAATTTTTAATTTTCTCAATATCTGTCCTAACAGGTATTGGATTCTGACCAAAAAATCTTCTGCATTTTTTTCCATAAATTTTTCTTCTATTGCTCTTCCAGAAGTTTTCGTAATAGTATGCAAGTTCAAACATCATTCCAGTTACCTGGCGAAACATTGGGATAATCAGAGCCTCTGGCTCAAGATAGCGAGTTGTAGACTCATGAATTTTCAGTGAAAAGAGGCCTTCTCTTACTTCCATTTCATTGGCAGCTGCAGATGTTACTATAAAAATATCTATGCCAAAATCATTTGGAAAAAGAGGATGATGAAGAAGTGTTTCATATAAATTTTTTGATAAGCCATATTCTCCAGCTATAGGCTGACGGATATCCAAGCCATACAATGCTCTTGTAAATGGGTAAGCTAAATTGTTTGTTATTACGCCATCATATTTATCTCTTATATAATATGGAACCACCAAATCTGCTCTTCCATACAGAATTGGTGATGAAAATTCATATATCCATTCTGGCTTTATGCTCAAAAGGTCGCCATCGAGTAAAACAACTGCTTTTGCATTTAACTCGCTTGCCATCATAAAAACTGTTTTTATTCCAGCTCCTTTCCCTCCCTCTACAATATCTTCTGTAACAATCTTTTCTATGCCATTATATGGTTGAAAAAGGTTTGCAAGTTCAACAGTTCTATCTGATGAAAAGCCGTCACTCACCACAATCATTTTTTTATACTCTGAAAAATGTTTGTGCAATCCTTCACTGACAACATTTAGCACATGGAGTATGGTTGTTTCCACATTTTTGCAAAGTACGCCAACTACAATATCAACTTCTCCTACTTTTTTAATTTTTTCAGATAAAGTGGGCGGTAAATTTGCATTGTTATTCATTTTCTTCCACCACTATCTCAAATAGTTCTTCTCTTATCTTTCTTTTTGCTGACATGGTGCGGAGCCAGTCAGATATTCTTGCTCCTGCTGGCTTTTTCAGATATTCTTCTCCAGCATCCAACATATATTTACTGAACTTCTCAACTATAGTTTCTTCTAAATGACGATCATATTTGAGGCAATTGAAAACTGCATCTGCATGATATTGTCTTATACAGTCACGAGCTACCCTTTGATATACCACGCGGAGAGAAGTAAGAAAAGATTCTGAGATTTGTATATGGTCCTCCTCTGTAAGGACTCTCAACAATGTCTTGAACACATCTTTTACCATTCTGACAAGCCCTCCTTTTCTATCACCAATTTCCTGATGTTTGTGCTCATAAAATCCCAAATCAACCTGACAGATCCTTTTCCTAGCAACATTTCTATAAATTTCTGCCAATACGCCTATCTCAATCCCCCAGTCGCCCGGTACATCTACATCAATGGCAACATCTCTTGTCATTGCAAATTCTCCTGAAAGAGGATAACGGAATGCTCTCAAAAAATTCAAAAAATCTGGTTCATAACCTATTTCATCTACCAAGGCTTTGAGTAATGGATGAACAAAAAGACGGAAAACTCTACCATAAATAGTATGTTTCTGCAGATTAACTCTTGCATAATATCCTTTGCTAAATTTGAAATCCAATTCTGGCTCCAATATTGGAAAAAGAAGTTTTGCAGGAATAAATTCGTTATATGTCTGTATATCTGCATCATGGAGAGCTATAGCATATGAATGAAGACTTGCTACACCCAAAGCTATCCATACATCTCTTCCTTTTCCCTGATATTTTATAACATTTATCCCTTCCTCTCTTAACTCTTTGAGCAACCTCATAATCTTTTTCCCATTACACCATATAACATAATGCTTTGGCTTAAGTTGGGAAAAGAATTTTTTAACATGCTCAAATTCTTCTTTACTTTCTGCAGAAAGAGGTATTAATATTTCTTCAACATAATCGCATTTATTCAGTTCCTTTACAATGTTTCCTATTACTTTATTCCTCAGTTCTTTGTAGAGCATTGGCATTATAATGGCAATTGGTCTTTCTACAGCAACATCCCTTATACTTCTAACAAGGTTTTTTTCGGCGATGCATAATTCATGAAGCGTTGTAACTTCTTCCTGCTTTATATCCATGATTCACACACTTTTAGCGTATTTTAATATTTCGATTAGATTAAAAATACTAACATCTGCATTTTTCCTCACTTCCTCTTCAGCATTGAAGGCAATTCCAAGTCCTGCTTCTTTTAACATGCAGATATCAACACTACTATCTCCAACTGCAATTACCTCTTCTGCACTTATTTCTAAAAGCTTGCATAGCTGGAGAAGGATGTCTCTCTTACAAATAGAATGAATTTTGCATCCTTCAAATCTTTTTGAAATTTCCTTATTATTCAGAATTACTTCACCTGTTAAGTGATTATTTTTTATTATAATCTCATTTGAGAAAACATAATCAACATTTAGCCTATTTTTTAGATCTAAAGCAACAATATGATAACTATCTGTAACTATTGCCACCTTAATACCCAATTTTTTTAATTCTTCAATAACATATTTTGCATTATCATTAAGGGGAATTTCCCTAAATATTTTCAAAAATTCTTCTTTTGTAATGCAGTGCAACAATTTGGCTATTTCTATAGTCTTTTCATAAGCTCTCTTTTCACTATTCAATATTTCCATTAACTTTTCTTTAAAATCTTTTTCTTCTGCAATTTTAAAAATTGTTCTTCCATTGATAAGAGTGCCATCCATATCAAATATAATAAGCTTATACCTATTCATAACATATATCCAAGAATTTTTTAAAGTTTTAGTGTTCTTT
>CAZNGK010000071.1:0-4541 GCA_964572575.1 uncultured Thermoplasmatales archaeon
TTGTTTCTTCACTATTTTACTATCTATTCGCTCTCTTCTTTCTTTTCTCCAGGAGCCGCACCACAATACGGACAATGAGTATATTTAACTGGATATAACCGTCCACAATTCAGACATGTGCGTTTTTCTTCTTCCTCAACCCTCTTTTTTGGGCTCCAAGCAATTCCTAAAGCCCCTCCGATGATACCTAAAATGAAACCTATAACCAATCCTGCAGCTGCTCCAAATATGCTCAGAATAGAAAAGATGAGAACCATTACACCGCCTGTTTTTGCCTGATCCGGTTTGGAATACATCATAAAAGCTCCTATAAGGACCAGCACTCCCCAGAGCAATCCTACTAATCCATACAGGAAGACCGCTAGGCCAGCAACTGGAACCCAACTGAATATTGCTCCAATGGACATGAACACCAACGCCCCTATTACTATAAAAATCCCTGCAATCAGGGATAAAACAAAAGCAGTTGTCGGCTTTTCTTCTACCATTTTATCACCATATTTTAATTTTTTTATATTACTTAAATACTTCGAAATTTTTTCAGGACTTTCATTAATGACTTTAAAATATTAACTAACAGAAACTGCACATTGAGACTGCCCAAAACATGCCATTGAGCAGCTTTTTCAATTTTTGGAAGAGATAAAATAATGGATTGTTCATAAATGATTTCACATTTTCTTTTTTTCATATAAAAAGTGAATGAAAATAATCTTCGAATGAAAATAGGCTTCAATTGAATTAAAAATATAACATTCTTCCATAATAACCTATGCTTCATCTTTTATCAGAATAGACGTGATACTGTTCAAGATATCGCATCCTAACTTTCAATGAAAAAATTTTTTAGCCTATTTGTATTACATAGCAAGGTTTTTGGGTGATGAATATGAAAGATGAGGGTTTAAAAAATGTGTGCAGAATGCTTGAGGAACTTTCTGAGGATATATCTGTACCTAGGAATATAAGGAGAGGTGCAAAAGAGGCAAAAGAAATATTGCTCAGGAAGGATGAAAGTTTGGATGTTAAAATTGCATCAGCAATTTCTGTCTTGGACGAGCTTGTAAATGATCCAAATACTCCAATCCATGGGAGAACAGCTATTTGGAATATAATGGGGGCACTGGAAAGTTTGACAGCTAAATAACAATTAAATAAATAAAAATAAAAAAGGGAAGAGGTTTACTTCTTCTTTAAGAATGGTAATCCTGTTCTTGGATTCTCTACTACTTTGTATCCCTTTGGCAAGTCGCAAGGCTTACCACTCTTTGGCTTCTTTGCACTGAAGAAATATATTGTTTGTACTTTGCCTCCCTTGAGTTTTACATCCCTTGTATAAAGGGTGTATTTCTTCCCGCTTTTCTTACTTTTATATTCGTAGGCCATTTTTTATCGCCTCCTTATCCATATGCTTTAGGAGAATTTAAATCCTTCGATATTTTTCAATATCCATCAGAGTAAAAAACATCCTCATATCTGTATTTATCAAGCCAGCTATCTCCTGGCAATATTTTCACTTTCCTCCCTTCTATAACAAGCCTCCCTTTTTCAAACAAATCTATGCTCCTCGGCAAAATCTGATGCTCGACCTTTAAAATCCTTTCAGCCAAACTATCTCTCGTATCATCATCTTTCACCCTTACTGCAGCCTGCAAAATAATAGGACCATGATCTGGCTTCTCATCCATAAAATGGGTAGTGCATCCAGCTATTTTAACTCCATATTCTAAAGCTTGCTTTTGTGCATCTAACCCTTTAAATGATGGAAGTAGTGCAGGATGAATATTGATTATTTTCCCATACCAGTTTTTAATGAACCATGGCGACAAAATACGCATGTAGCCGGCGCCAACAACAAGTTCAGCTTCATGCTCAATGAGAATTTTGTGCATGTTTTCCTCGTGTTTCTTCCTATCTTTTGCTTCAACATAAAATGCAGGTATTCCATGCTTTTCTGCTCTTTCTAAAGCAAAAGCTTTTTCGTTGTCACTTAATACAACAGCTACCCTTGCATTTATTATCTTTTTTTCACATGAGTCAATAATTGCCTGTAAATTTGTTCCTCTACCAGAAGCAAGCACACCTATGTTAAGCATAAAAATAAAAGAAAATGAAATATAAGGATTTAACGATAGAGAGACTGTGAATGATTTGACAAATTCGTGATATGTTGTTAGATAGTTTAAATGGCTTATTTTGTGATATTCAATAAAAGAGCAAAAACGATGATATTTTCATTTTAAAATTTCATCAACTTAAACTTTCATAAAATTATTTAATTGCTTTCATGTTTTTATTCGTGGAAAAGGAAAGACTTATAAAAAATCTGATAAAACATGGATATTTAAGAAGTAAAGAAGTTATTGAAGCAATGGAAGAAATTCCAAGAGAAATATTTGTTCCGGAAAGGCAAAGAAAATATGCATATGCAGATATGCCTCTCGAAATTGGTTATGGCCAGACAATCTCTGCCCCTCACATGGTGGCAATAATGCTGGAGGCATTGCAACTCAAAAAAGATAGCAAGGTATTGGAAATCGGCACAGGCACTGGATATCATGCGGCAGTTGCTGCAAAAATAGCAGAAAACGGCATAATATATACAGTGGAAAGAGTAAAAGAGCTTGCAGAGAAGGCAAGGAAAAATTTTAGAAAATTGGGAATAAAAAATGTGAAGGTATTTGTAAAGGATGGCTCTCTTGGCTTAAAAGAATTTGCACCCTACACGCACATATATGCGACATGCTCTGCACCTTCAATACCCACTGTGCTTATTGAACAGCTTGCCAAAGGAGGAGTGCTTCTTATTCCAGTTGGAAGAATATATGGTGAGTTGTGGCTTGTTAGGAAGAACGAAAAGATAGAGAAAAAGAATCTGGGAGGATGTGCATTCGTGCCCATGGTTGGAAAAGGAGGATATAATGAACGTTAGAGTTTCCTTGGCAACAGCCTCCTTATTGGGATTAAAAAATTGCAAGTTAGATGCCAAGCCAACAACTTTATATTTCATGATTGATGGAAGTTGCAAAGGGAATTGCTTATATTGTTATCAAAAAAATGGATATCTTGCAAGAATAAAATGGCCATCATACAATTTAGAAAAGATAAAGGAAAATATGGCGGACATGGTAAATATGGCGAAGGCAGAAAGAATATGTATTCAGAGTCTTTATGGAGACGAATATATGAATGATCTCTTATATTTTGTGAAAGAAATGAAGAAGTTTAACATTCCAATTTCTGCTTCAATAAATGCAATAGACAGAGAAAAAATGAAAATTTTGAAAAAAACTGGAGTTGAAAGAGTTGGCATCGGCTTAGATTGTTCCTCTCCAGAAATTTTTGAAAAATGGAAAAGAAATGTTCCATCGTGGAATGAATATATGGATGCTGTTAAAAACGCGAAGGAAATTTTTGGAAGCACTACTTGCCATTTAATTGTTGGCTTAGGAGAAAGTGATGAGGAAGCAATAAAGATAATGGAAAAGATGGCGAAAATGAAAGTAAAAATTGCACTCTTCCCATATTCAAGAGGAAATGAAACTGTAATAAGTCTGCCTCGCTACAGGGCATTGCAAATTGCTCATCATATAATAGAGGAGGGAAAAGGAGAAATTCTATTTGAAGGAGGGAAAATTGCTGAAATGGTAACGTCTTTTCCAGAAAAAGCATTTTATACAACAGGCTGCCCATATTGCAATAGACCTTTCTATAATGAGAGAGTTAGCAAAATATATAATTATCCATATGAAATTGATAAAAATGTAATAGAAGAGGCTATAATAGAGGCGAAAAAATATGCAAGAATATATATTGCTTCTGAGTAAAGAAGAAAGTTTGTTGATTAAAAAGGGCAAAAAAATAAACACAAAACATGGAGTTATAGATACAAGAAATGTCAAAGCTGGAGATATTGTGGAAACAAAAAAAATGAAATTTATTGCAGTGGAACCAACTGTCATGGATCTGCTTAAAAAGTGCAGGAGGGGAGCACAAATAATAATGCCGAAAGATGCCTGTCAAATTGTTGCAATAACTGGGTTGACAGAAGGCTGGCGATGTCTTGATGCTGGCTCTGGCTCTGGCTTTCTTGCAATCTTTCTTGGGAATGTTGTAGGGAAAAAAGGAAAAGTTTATACCTATGAAAAGAGAAAGGAATTTTATGAAATTGCTAAAAGGAATATAGAAACATGTGGAATGGAGAAAGTGGTGAAGATAAAGAATGAAGATGTGAAAAATTTTAGGGAGAGGAATCTTGATTTAATTGTATTCGATTTAAAAGATGCTCATCAGCTCGTGGAAAAAGCAAAGAAAAGATTGAAACATGGTGGGTGGCTTGTTATTTATTCCCCTCATATAGAAGAGCAAATTAGAGCAAGAGAAGAAATGGAAAAACATGGATTTTATATATACGGAACTTTTGAGAATATTCATAGAAAATGGAAGAGTTTATATGGATATACCCATCCTGAGCCAAGTGGAATACTTCATACAGGTTTTATGACATTTGGAAGGAAAGCCCTATGAAAGGTTTATGAAAG
>CAZNGK010000071.1:4641-7740 GCA_964572575.1 uncultured Thermoplasmatales archaeon
TATGAAAGGTTTATGAAAGATTATAGAAGTCTTATGAGAGATTATAGAAATCTGTCATTACCTACTGTAAACCAGTTAACACCTATGAAAATATGGGTATCTGGTCTTAATTTATAAGAAATTTTAATGTGAACTCCTGCAAAACCAAGCATCATTCCACATTGCCTGCCAAGCATAAAGCCATAGTCACCAATGCTTTTTCCTCTCCATAAATAATTTGCTCCAAATTTTACAACAGTAATACCTTTTTCATAGTTGAAAAATATTGGAAATAACACCAGCCTCAAAAAGCTTCTCGATCTATGAAATGGAATATACACTTTTCCCTTTCCATAGCTCATTATTATATTTGGAGCAAAGAAATCAAACTTAATCCCAAGTGAATCTGTTTTTCCTTCCATCAAATCTTTTTCAATATCCATTGCCTCATTTTCACTAACTACCCTTTTTACTACCTTTCCTGTCAAAAAGTCAGAAATTTCAATAGTTGCCTTTTCTTCTTCTGCAATTGAGAGTGGTAGAACAAAAAGGGCAAGCACAAACAATGCCATAAACTTCTTTTTCATAATTTTTTATATCCTTCGCATTTATAAATGTTGTTGAAATATTATTTTAACATTGTTAAATAATGATAGTGGATGAAAGTATTTTATTTGACATACCCATAATTTATAGAGAGATTTTTCATTCAATACAATCTACTAATTACTCGATATTATCTTATTCAAAAACTAAGCTCTTTTGCTCAAGTTCTATTTCTGGCATTTTATAGCCCTTTCTCGCCTTTCTGTCGTATTCCTCTTCACCAATCTCTTCCAATATTTTGCGTCCTTTTTCATACATTTGCAATACATTGTTATTCATTTTTGCAACACTTCCAGGTGAGATTTTTTCCATTAAAAGTTTTGAAGCTGTGGTAAGACCAAGTGGGAGAGATTCTGTCCTCATTATGCTCCCTGGGATAGCCTGAAACCATATGCCTATTGAATCTTCTCCAAATTTTGTTATCGGTATGCCTGCAGCCGCCTGCCTCTCTGGCGTTGGGCCGACATCTGCAACAACCCATTTTCCATCTATATATGCTTCGCCTTCGCCATGAAGCATGAAATAGCCCATTGCATCATACCACTCCTGCATAAGGGGATCGGTCATAAATGTGTCAAACCATTGTTGAATCATTGTAAGTGCATATAGCTTATATCTTGCTTTTATTCCAGCCACTCTGCATAGAGCAATGAAAAGAGAAATTTTATGAAGGCAAGTGCCATAACCTCTTCTTAAAGTTGCTTCTACACTGTCCAAGGGCACTATTTGAAGAATAATTTTCCTTTTGGTAAACTCAAAGGCATCCTTTGCATATTCATAAGGCTCTTTTTCGAATGCTCCAAGATGGTTTGCCAAAGCTATTACTTCCTTTGAATATGGATTGCAGTGCAAAGTGGGACGAAGATATTTCTCATCAGATTTCACAAATTTCATTCCTGGCTTATATTCTGGCAATTCATACATTCTTTCTGGAGGTTTATATCCAACTTTTTCCTTTCTAACCTCCTTAAGGCTTCCCATATTTTTAAGCAGAACTTTGCTAAGGGCAAAACCTCCTTTGATGAAAAGTTGAAGCATTTGCTTTGGAGGAATATATTCTTTTTCTTTCCACTCTCTAAACATACTATCTCCCTAAATCCATTGATAGAACTCTCCTCATTTCTTCAGCACAACCCCTCATTTCATCTCCCTTAGCTCTTGTTACTTCGGGTTCAAGCACAGGCGATGTCCTTCCACAAGCAGGACATTCCTCAAGCATTCTGACTTCATCTCCAGAAATAATAAAACCTGGATAACTGGAAGCAAGTCCATCAAGGAAAGCAAATCTTCCTTTTTCTCCATAGCTTACCTGCTCACCATTTTCATCCAAGACCATTGCATGATAGTATGTTGTTGGAACATGCAAATAATGCCCTTCTGGACAGTGAACCATCCATCCATTTCCTTCAACCATTCCATATAAATCGAGGCAATTCTCTGGAGGTATGCCCAGCACTTTTTCTACTTTATCTCTAAATTCTTTAACTGGCAATCTTTTGTCTTCATAAATTTTCCATCCGCCACCTGTTCCAACAGCTCCTTTCTCCCCAAAATCAAAATATTCTCCATTTTTCTCCAACTCTTCCATTACAAAATATAATATGAAAGGTGCACCAACCATTCCTATTTTATTTCCTTCCTTATAATTTTTTCTCAGCCAGTCTATAATGCGATTAATCATCTTTTTATTTTCCCTTTGCATTGCATATCTTATTATTCTCCCTTTTAAATTATTTTGCATTGCTGCCTGAATCAAATCTGCAGTTATCTCTCTGTCTAAAGCAACCTGCACATCTTTTATTACATCAAAATAGACACTGCATACCTTGCCAGCAAAAACATTTGTTTTGAATGGGTTTGGCATAAATAAGTAGCCGTTCATATCAGGCTCCCAGAAAGGATACAACATTGTAATTAAAGATTTTGCAATTCCATATTCAGCAGAGTTAAAGGTTCTCTGATTTCTTGGGATAAAAGTATGTCGTCCGCTTGTTCCACTGCTGTATGATATAACCAAGCCCGCCTCATTAAATTTATTGATTATTTCATCATGGCTATCATTCTTTTTCACCACTATATTTGGCAATTCACCAGTATATATGGTAGCCAACCACATTGCAAATTCTTTTCCAGAGGGATAGCTTTTAAAAAATTTATCTGGAATAAGAGGTATTTTTCCAAAATCATCTATACTTTTTATGTCCTCTGGAGTTACATTATTTTCTTTGCAGAATTTTTTATAAAAGGAGTTATTTTCATAGTGATATTTAAAGGCATATTTAATTGATTTAAATTTATATTCTTCTGCTTCCTTTTTTGGAACGTTAAATATATCTGTTGGTTTATATAAAGCCTCCTCTGCTGGAGAAGGCGAACTAGGTATATATTTTTGAAGCTTTTTGTTCATCTTTTTTATATATTCTTCAAATTCTATCATTGTTCGAAATTTTTTGCTTTATTAAATCATTTATTTAAATCATATTTTAATTAGATTAAAAACTTTTTGAATGATTT
>CAZNGK010000072.1:0-3146 GCA_964572575.1 uncultured Thermoplasmatales archaeon
CTTTAAAAAGTTCGTTTTTAAAAATTGCTTTCAAAAAAGAGAATTTGTAGCAGAGAATGAAATGATTATAACAATGCTTATTCATCAAGTCCATAAGAATTAAATAGAAATTATTTCTTTCTGGAATGGTTGGAGATGCTATCCAGAATAGGGAATTTTGTTAGAAAAAAACCAATGCTTGTAATCGTCATTTCTTTACTCATCACCTCTGGATTTGCCACTCTCCTCCCCTTCATGAAAGCAGGCACCTCTATAGAAGATTTTTTGCCTGACAACGAGCAGGTTAGAGCAAATGACAGAATAGAGAAATATTTTGGAGCAGGATATTCATCTTTAATGATTCATGCAAATAGCAAAAGAGGGAATAGCATCGCTTCTCCTGAAGCATTGAGAGAAGAATATCTTATTTGCAAAGAATTAGAAAAAGAAGAAGGGGTTGCAGAAGTCATCAGTGTGGCAAATTTTGTAAATATTGTGTGCCAGATGGAATATGGCAAGCCACTAATGAACTGTTCTGATAACGAAATTGCCAACGCCTTCCATGATTTGATTTCTGAAGAAAGCAAAAGTATTGGCGTTGAAGATGGTAAAGATGCAAGCTTTGATTTTGCTGATATAAAAAATTTCTCAATATGCAGAGAAGATGATGAGATATTCTTCTCCATATATGTTTATGATTTGTCCAAACTGGAAAATTTTAAACCATTTAAAGCAGTGGAATGGTATATATCTTTTAGAAATGAAATTGTTCCAGATGAACGTCTGAATATTTCATACAGAATATCAGCAAGAATAGAACCCCCATCAGTTTGGGAAATAGGAAAGGGTTTAATAGAAAACATGAGAAACGTTTTTCAATCTATTGCAAGCAAAGAATTTTTCAATTATGAAGAGAAAGCATATATCTGGATTAAACCAAAAGGCTATGAAACATATTTCCCCATACCATTGGAAACAGGAAATGTAACTCTTGATTTTGCAAATAACAGGGTGACGATAAAAGTTCAGAAAAAGGAGCTGGAAAAATTTGGAATTGCACCAGAAATGGGCGGCGCAGCCTTACCTGCGAAGCTCGGAAGCTTGAAGGCGGAAACGAGGATATATAGCATGCCAACCTTTAGGCTATCGTTGAGTATAAAATTCATAAAAAATTTCTTTGAAGGATTGAGAAATGTGGCAATGTTGAACGAGCTAACAGCGAAATTGCTTGATAAATATGCAAATGCTACCTGGGAAGATTTTGAGGGCATGCTTGACATGATGGAAGATAATGAAAGTTTTTCATTGAAAGATTTTGATGAACTATGGAGTGTAATTGATGAGGCTCCAAATGGTGAATTTGCTTCACTCACATTTCTTATTAAACCTTCCTTCATGGAAAAAATGAGGGAATCTTCTTTAACATTCCTCCCCTCAAATTCCACATATAACGCAGATGAAACTGTAATCATTGTTCAGATATATCCTGAGGAAGAGGAAAGGCTTAAAGAGATAAATAAAAAACTTGTAAATTTGGTGGAAGGATATGACGCAAAATATGTAAAAATGAAAGCTACAGGAACGACAGTTATTACATATGAAATAGATGAACTTACTGAAGAATCCAATAAAATAATTGCTCCCAGCATTTTTATTGCAATAATTATAATACTTTTCCTCAGTTTTAAAAAACCTTCTTATGTAGCTCTCCCCCTTGCTGGACTCACAATATCTCTACTATGGCTATTTGGAACAATGTCTCTGCTTGGAATTAAATTTAATACGCTAGCAGTTGCACTTGTTCCTTTAGTTATGGGGCTTGGTGTAGATTACTCTGTTCACATGTTTCACAATTATAGAGTAGAGATACAAAAAGGGAAATCACCTGGAGAGGCAATAACTTCGTCTGTAAAAGATGTTGGCAAAGCCATGCTTCTTGCCACCATAACCACATGTATAGGCTTTCTATCTTTTCTTACATCAAGTATACCCTCAATAAGAAATTTTGGAATTTTATGTGCAATAGGAATAATCTATACCTTCATAGTAACAATAACTTTGCTGGCATCTATTCGATATATCCTAGATAGAAAAAAGATGTTAGAGTTCAGCGAAAAGAAAATTTCTCTCAGAAAAATGATGGAAAGGTTATCGGCTATCATTCTCAAAAAACCAAAAACAATTTTATTTGCAATAATGCTTGTTACCATAATCATGGCAGGAGGAGCACTTAACCTCAAAACTACATTCAGCATGGAAGATTTTGTTCCTGAGAACAGCGCTTCAATAAAAACGATGAAAACCATCTATGAAAATTTCCCATTTTCAAGCCAACAACAGGAATATATACTAATTGAAGGAGATATAGCATCATTAAAAGCTTTGGAAGGAGTTTATGAAACCCATGAGAATGCCAAAGATGATGAGTTTGTTATGATGGCAAATGGAGAGCCAAAATTAGTTAGCATATTGTCTTTAATTCGAGAAGTTGCAGAGAATAATACCCTTGCAGAGAGATTCCATATAGGAGAGAATGGTCTTCCAGAAACTGATGAAGATGTAAAGGAAATCTATGATTATCTCTATGAAAATTATGAACAGGATGCAAAAATGGTTTTGCACAAAAATGGGAGTAAATATGATGCCCTGTTAATAAGAGTATATGTGAATCCATCTGTTAATGAAAATAACAAAAATATGGAACTATTGTATACAGATTTGAACGATGACCTATCTGATTATGGAAACGCAAGAGCAATTATTACTGGAGAAACAACTCTCACATATACAATAACTAAGTCTCTAACAGAAAGCCAATTACGCTCAACTCTCGTTTGCCTAATACTTGCGGGAATTGTAGTGATTTTGGCTTATAGAAAATTGTTGCTGGGTATAGTTGCAACCATTCCAGTAGCACTTTCTGCAATCTGGATTTTAGGAACAATTTATTTTGTTGGTTATTCCCTTAATGTAATGACTGTAATGATTACTTCTCTCACAATTGGTCTTGGCATAACTTATGCAATTCATGCGGTGGAGAGATATAGACTAATTAAGGAAAGAACAGGAGATGATGTAGAAGCCATTGCAGACACAGTAAAGCACACAGGACAAGCGCTTATGATGGCAGCTGTAACAACGATAGCAGGATTTGGCATGTTAATTTT
>CAZNGK010000072.1:3246-6025 GCA_964572575.1 uncultured Thermoplasmatales archaeon
TCAGCTCTTTCAATTGAATCAGAAAAAGCTTTGACAGCATGAGGATTATGGCAGCCGTCTAACAAAAATTTTCCAATTTTTTCCATTCTACCATATAACCTTGTCTTCTCTATCCCTTTTATAATGGCATTCTTACTCATTCCAATAATTTCTCCTGCCTTTACAGCAATTGCAATATTCTCTCCCTGAAATTTTCCTCTTAAAGGACTGTGAATGAAATAGTTCTCGTCTGCTTCTATAAAAAATTTGTTTTCGCTGACTTCTTTCCATTTTATATTCTCTCCGGCTACATATAGCTTAATACCCTTTCTTTCTGCGACATTTTTTATAACTTCCAGGGCTTTTCCCTTGCAAGCTGTTATAACTGGGGCATTTTTTATTATTCCGGCTTTCTCCTTTGCTATCGATACAATGTCATCTCCGAGAAAACTTTCATGCTCCATTGCAACATTTGTAATTATGCTTAACTCTGGCTTAACAACATTTGTTGCATCAAGTCTTCCACCTAAGCCAACTTCCATGACAGCATAATCAACTTTTTTCCTTTCAAAATAATTTAAAGCGATTGCTGTCAATGCTTCAAAATATGTCAGATTGTATTTTTTAAGATATTCATACTTTTCAATTTCTTCATCTTTTATTTCCTCTCCATCTACCACAACTCTTTCATTTACCCTTTCTAAATGAGGAGAAGTGTATACTCCAACACTGTATTTCTCCATTAATATGCTAGCTATAAAATTGCAGACTGAGCCCTTTCCATTTGTTCCTCCGACATGAATGATTTTATATGAAGGCATTCCAATTTCATTCATGACTTTTTCCATTCTTTCCAAGCCCAAGGAAATTTTGTTTTCTTTCAGTTCATCAATCCACATTTCATAAGATGAATACCATTATATTTATAAGCAATGGCATATTTCCAACGCATGTATTATATGGTAAAGATGGAGAATACCATAAGAATTCCCCCTTCATACATTGGAGAAGATTTGGAAGAAGTAGGTCATAAAATAGTGCAGGAGACATTTGAAGGAACAATGGATAAAGAATATGGTTTGATTGTTTTAACAAAAAATGTGAAGAGGAAAGGGGAAGGCTTCATTTTGCATGGAGATGGAGCCATATACCAGCAGGTTGAATTTGATGCATTAACTTTTAAACCAGAATTGCATGAAGTTGTCGATGCCATCGTCTGCGATATTGTTGAATTTGGAGCCTTTTGTCATATTGGACCATTAGATGCTCTGCTTCATAAAAGTCAGATTATGGATGATCGCATACTTGTGGATGTAGATAATAAAAGAATGGAGGGCAAGGAAACAAAAAAAGTGCTGAAAGTAGGAGATAAGGTTAGGGTCAGAATTGTTACTGTCTCATTAAATGAGATGAATCCAAGAGAAAGTAAAATTGGTTTAACCATGCGTCAACCAGGGCTTGGCAAAGAGGAATGGAAAGAAAAAGAAAAGAAAAAAGAGAAAGGAAAGAAAAAGGATAAGAAGGAGGAAAAGAAATGAAAGCCTGCAGAAAATGCCATATATTGACGAACAGAAGCACATGTCCTTATTGTGGAGAGTCAACATCAGATAACTGGCAGGGTTACTTAATAGTAATTGATCCAAATAATTCAAAAATTGCAGAGAAAGCTGGGCTAAAAATGCCCGGAAGGTATGCGTTGAAGGTCAGATGATGTATGTTATTCCAGAGGAAAAGAAAAAGGAGTTGCGCAAGCCATTAGGAGAAGTAGTGAGAAAAATAGAAAAGGAGAAAATTGAAGGGAAACTGGTTAGCATAGGTGATATGGTAACCTCGTTGCTAAAAGAGGAAGGTATAGAGCCAGATATTATGGTAGTAGATTACAAAATAGAGAGAAAGAAATATGAAGGAAAATTTGATGCAGAAAAAGTTATAAAGGTAAAAAATCCTGCAGGCATGATTACCCGCGAGCTCTGGAATGCCATTGCAACTGCATATAGCCTGCAAAAACAGACGCTGATAGAGGTAGATGGAGAAGAGGATTTGGCTGCTTTGCCTGCAATATATCTTGCACCGCCAGATACCACAGTCATATATGGTTTGCCATCTGAGGGAATGGTAGTTGTAAAAGTGGAAGAGAAAGAAAGAAAAAGGGTTGAGGAATTCCTGAAAGAGATAGAGGGATAAAATGGAGATAGAAATAGAAAGCAGAAGGGAAAATAAACTCTTGGGAAGAGAAGAAATACACTTCGTCATAAAATATGAAGGAGCAACACCAAGGCGCCAGAAGGTGAAGGAGGAGCTTAAAAAAGCTCTCGGATTGAAAGGATTTGTTTTGCTGCAGTATATAAAACCAATGTTTGGACTGAACCAGGCAAAAGTTTATGCAAAAGTTTATCCATCTGAAGAGGAAGCGAGGAAGATAGAGGAAGATTACATTATTAGGAGAAACATAGGTGGAAAGAAGGAGGAAGTGAAGGAAGAGAAGAAAGAAGAGACTAAGGAGAAGAAGGAGGAGGAAAAGGGAGAGAAAGAGGGAAAAGAAGTGAAGGAGGAGGAAAAGGGAGAGAAAGAGGTAGATGAAGCAAAAGGAGAAGAAAAGGAAGAGGCTAAAGAAGGAGGAGGAGAAAATGAATAAAAGAGAGATATATGAAATTCAGGATGAGAAAGTAGTGAGAAAAAGGAAGGAATGCCCAAAATGTGGACCTGGCGTTTTCATGGCAGAGCATAAAGATAGAATAAGCTGTGGAAATTGTGGATATACAGAATTTAAGCAGGAAAAGTAGGTTCGTAAGTATATTTT
>CAZNGK010000072.1:6125-7721 GCA_964572575.1 uncultured Thermoplasmatales archaeon
TTTAAATCATAAAAATAACAGAAAAAATTAATTATCAAAATTTCATTAAAAATAAGGAGGCGAGATAATGAAAGGAATAGCAAGAAAAATGTTAGCAGGTTTGATTGTGTTATTCCTAGGCAATTTTTTTGTTTCTGCAATAAATTGCGTAAATGATGACAAAGAATCAGGCATCATTCTGAATCAGCAAGAATGGCCAAAAATATATGATGGAGGAGATGATGATGCCATAGCTGATATTGCAATTGATTCAGATAATAATATTATTGGTGCAGGATATACATTTCACAATTCAACCTATGATTTTTATACAGTAAAGTATGATAGTCATGGAAATGAAATATGGAATGTCACATATGATGGTGGAACTCATGAATTTGCAATGGATGTTGCTATTGATTCTGAGGATAATATAATAGTTTTTGGCTTTGCTGGAGACGTGGAAACTTTTGAGGGAGATTTCCTGATTATAAAATATAGCTCTGATGGAACAAAATTATGGAATAAAACATATGACAAGGATATCTGTGATTATCCAGGAGGAGTCGCAATAGATAGCCAAGATAATATAATTGTTACTGGAGGTGCAGGTGATTTTAGAATAGAAATGAGCTACTGGACAATAAAAATGGATGGCAATGGTAATGAAATATGGAATAAAACATATCATGCTGGTTACATCGATGCTTCCCTATGTGTGGCTATAGATAGCCAGGATAATATTATTGTGGCAGGCGTATCTGCCCTGCCATTTACTCCAGATTGCTATTATTTCATTAAATATGATAGCAATGGAAATGAAATATGGGAAGGTAGATATGCAGGAGTTGAGCCATATGATATAGCTATTGATTCTGGAGAAAATATAATTGTGGTAGGACATGGTTATTCTCAGGATACACGTTCAGCCACCTGGCGCGTTGTAAAATGCGATAAAGATGGAAAGCTACTATGGGAGCGAGAATATGATAGTGGAGAGGATGATGCAGCTGAAGGTGTTGCCATTAATTCTGAAGGTAACATAGTTGTTGGTGGTTTCAGTTGTTTTTCTAAGGAGAAAAATTATGAGCATTGTTTGATAATTTATGATTCGGAAGGAAAAGAAATTTGCTTGAGGAGACAGGGTGTTGAAGGAATAATAATGGGAGTAGCTATTGACTCAACTGATGCAATATTTGTTGCTGGAAATATTATCAGGTTGACTTCAGATGCCTACATTACTAAATATTCTGAAATAATCCCTCCATCAGCTTATATGAAAAGACCAAAGGAAAAAACGTTGTATATCTTTGATAAGGAATTGGTGCAATTTCCTTTAAATGCGATTATTGGCAAAATTACTATTGAAGTTGAGGGAGATATGACAAAAGTAGAATTTTATGTTGATAATAAATTGAAGGCAACTGTTGATACGCAACCATATTCCTATACATGGGATGAAACTGCCATAGGAAAGCATAAGATAAAAATCATGGCATACGATGAAGAGGGAGATGCTATCATTGATGAAAGAGAAATCTGGATAATAAACATAGGTAAAGAAGTATCAAAAAAATCTGGAGAGACAGACAATGAGCTCTTTCCATTTCATTTTAC
>CAZNGK010000073.1:0-7638 GCA_964572575.1 uncultured Thermoplasmatales archaeon
TTGATATTCGGCAATTTCTGCGCTTTTAGTGACGACACCCTCTGCCTTAAATGTGTGAAATTTTACTGCATCAGCTCCGGCTTCTTTGGCAATATCTACTAACTTTTTCGCTATTTCAATATCCCCATTATGGTTAATGCCTGCTTCTGCTATAATAAAACATGGTTCTCCTTCTCCTATCAATTTATTGCTTATTTTTATTCTTTTCATGTTTCCCTCTTATTTTGTTTTCCAAATAATATTTTTAATATTAAGCTTTTGTTTGTCCTATATTTTCATCCTCTGGAATTATACGGATTTGCACTCTATATTTTTTTCCATTGAGAATGAAAAATGCTGCCTCTTTTATGTTATTGGTTGTTAAAGCTCTAATACGTCTAACTAAGTCGCCTGCTTTTACCTGTTGCTCTAGATCGATAAATTGTAATTTTTTTATATCTTCTTTCTTGTGAAAGGTTCCCTCAGTTACTGGTTGAGGTTTACGAGTATAAGTAAAGGAAACAAGAAGTGGCCATGCCTCTTTAAATGTTTCTAATTCTAAATCTTTAACTCGTTTGTATAGAGTATCTGCGGTATCATGAGGAAATATTTCCAGCAATTTTTGGTGAATTATATCTCCAGCATCAATTTTTTCGTTAACGAAATGCAAGGATGCTCCAAAAGGAGTTTCTTCCCAAATAGCCCAAGTAGGGGTATGCCATCCCCTATTATATGGAAGATAAGCAGGGTGTAAATTTATTATACCATGTTTTGGTATTTCTATAATCTCCTTTGGATAAATATATGGAAAATGTATCGAAATTATGTAATCTAAATTTAAGTTTTTCAATAAATTTTTCCCTGCTTTTGTTTTAAATTTTTCTCCCTCTAATATTTTTTCTTTATCGAGATGAGAACATAACGTAATTAACTCTTGAGCGTGGGTTGCTTTTTTTTCATCTGGTATCAGAAGAGCAAGGGGTCTTACACCCTCATCAATAATAAATTTAAGTACTTTTACAGCTATATCTCTATCTCCTGCAAATACTATTCTTAAAGACATTTTTTGTCCCTCACCACTAATTTGATATAATGAAATGGAAATCCCAATTTATTTTTATATACATTAATCTTAATTCTTTTCATTTATAGTATATTCCTCACAAAATAGTGATTTCTCTATATTAAACTTTCGTTAGTTCATATGGGCTGTTAGGTTAAGAAAAATACGAAATAAAATAGATCAAGCACTCTGCTAGGTGGGAAAGATAGTATGCTCGACTTGTTAGTAAAATTATTTGAGGAAAGAAAAATTCCTCAGAGAAATAGAAAGGATTGGAAAATAAAAGCATTAACTATCTCGATCTTCTTTGAAGGTGTATCATAAAAAATCAGTAAAATTCGATAGATTTTGAAGAATTTTCATATGAAGCAGTAAGAGAGTGGTGTTATAAATGCAGAGAATTATTTATGGTAGAAAAGAAGATTAGGAAAATCATTGCATTAGACGAAATTAAAGTGAAAATAGAAAATAAATAAGTTTATGTATGGAATGCCTAGATATCGATAAAAAAACAATGCTTGCAATTCATGTTTCAACAACAAAAATATCATTTGATGTTCTCTGTCTCTTAAGAAAACCCTAGAATTGTGTGAAAAATAAACCATTGATAATCTCAATAGAGGCCTATGATAGAGGCGGGCATTACAACGATTAGACTTACAATACAAGAATGAGACATTTGGAGAAAGAAACGCAATAGAAGGATGGTATAGTCTATTCAAGGCTAGAGTAAAAAGATTTTGGAAACGCTTTCCATCTCATTCCTTGCTAGAAAACATTAAGCAATGGAGTATTCACAAGTCTATCTCTAAAATCTGGAGGCGTTTTAGCAATTCCATCTATTTAGCAATTCCATCTATATAACAATATGGATATAAAATAAATGACTAAGTTCTAGTATGTTGTGCCTTTTTTTACCAATTTTAAACCATCCATATGATTTATACCTAATTCTGTTATAATAAAATATTGCTCTTTATCTCGCATCCTTCTTTACTTCTCATTTTTATTTTCTTTTATTTTTATCAACAACTCCGCTAATTTAAAATCGACTTCATCATCAATGTCAACGCTTCTTTCTCTTGGCATTATATAAGGAATTGTTTTCTGACAATAAAAACTTTTATATTTTTGTAATGTTATGGGTGTTGATATAAATATTGCCCCGTTTGGTACATATGTTTTAGGTAAATCTTGTCTCCTATTTTTTAAATATTTATTCCCAAATATTGGTTTAAGATATCCTTCTTCTATACTAAAACTCCAGTATAGAGATAAGTTCTCTGTAACCCCGACGACTGATTCACAATTTTTATTCAAAAATAATTCGATTGCATTATTAATATCTATACAATTCCTTAATGGGGAGGTGGGTTGTAACAAAACAACAATATCATAATTCATTTTTATAGTCTCTAATACATGAAAAATTGTATCCATGATTGGAGAATCATCTTTTGCCAATTCATTTGGTCTCATTATAACCTCAGCACCGTATATTCTTGCAATTTCAGCAATTTCCTCATCTTCTGTTGAGACAACCACTGTGTCAATATATTTTGACTGCAACGCAGTTTCTATAGAATAGGCAATCAATGGCTTTCCTGATAATAGTCTTATATTCTTTCTCGGAATTCCTTTACTTCCCCCACGTGCAGGTATAATTGCAAGAATTTTTGGCTTAGTTTTTTTGTCCATCTGAATCTTTATGTTGATTTGGTTTAAAAAATATTTCAAAGTTATTGCTTCATTTTGTTATCTCGAGCCAAGGCACTTCGATAACTTTTCTATCTCTGGAGCCACCATGACCAAATCTTCCTCTCTCTCCTAAGCGTTCTCCATGATCAGCTGTAACAATGATTTTTCCATTATCAATATTCCTAACCAATTTAGAAACATATTTCAAAACAAATCTGAGATCGCCAGTATATGCTTCTCTAACTCCTTTCCATCCTTTATCAAGATAAATCTGTCCGACACCTAAATCAATTTTAATACCTGTTTTTTTAAGCAACCCCATCATTTTCCATCTTATACTATGTGGAAGAACTTTGTTTAATTTGCCCATCATTCCTTCGTCATAACGATGCGGTTTCATAAACATGTTAGTTTCTGTTTTTATGTATTCAGGGCTGACAGAAATATAAGGGTAATGTGGTTGAAGATAATGCAGTATAAATCGTTTATCTGGATAAAGAGTATTATATTTGAAAAAAGATTTATTAATTGCAACAGGATGAACTGTCTTCAAAAATTTGTCAAAACCGAAGTCCCACACGTCTACAATCTTATAAAAATACTTTGAGGCATCAAACCCCACATCGCTAAAATCCACATGTTTACTGTTTACATAAGGATTTCCTGATATGTAAATAATATCTTCATAGTAATCTTTAAATGTATTTTTTAGCCATGTTGGAGTGTTGACACCAACTGAGATTCTTTTTTCTAATTTCCCTTCCAGAAAATCTGAATAATTATCTCTGAAAATATCATATCTACATGCGTCCAAGATAATCAAAACATTCCATTCTTCATTCATTACATTTGTTGGCTTCTTTCCCCACATTATGTCCTCATTATCTTATTCTTTTTTTAAAATTTTTGGAATGACAAAAAGCTATCAAAATTAAATTAATAATGACATGATGAACTTTCCATCTTTTATGATGCCGAAATAGAACTGGAAATAATTAAGGCATTAGTACAAATATCCAAAATTCCACTCAAAATTTTTAAAATTAATATCTTATAGGGGAAGTCAAACACCTTAAAATTTGAAAAAGACGAAGAGCAGATAAGCATTACAGTTTACTCTCATTTTTCATTTTACATTTTAAGCCGAAATTAATTTATCTCCAATTATATACATGTATGAAAAAATTTATTGCGCCTGCAGGCATGGCTTTGCTTTTCATTGTTGCCCAGGCAATAGCTGCTTTTGTTGCTGTGCCCTTCAAGGAGGCTGGTTATGGAATAGAGAACCCAGAAGACCCAATGAACATTGTTTATATTTTTGTTGTTCTGATTGTCTTCACAATTTTTATCCTCATAGTTTCGAAATATAAGGAGAATCTTGTGAAGTATATAGTGATTTTTTTCTTTTTTATTGCCTCTATTGAAATATTCACAGCATTCTTTCACTTTATAAATGAATCTCTTTCTTTTTTCTTAGCAATAATCATTTCCATAACAATGCTAATTTTACTTATAAGATATCCGGAATGGTATATAATTGATTTATTTGGAGTTTTTCTTGCTGGAGGAATAGCTGCAATATTTGCCTCCCTGCCTATAGCATATATTATCATTTTACTTATTATCCTTGCAATCTATGACGCAATATCTGTTTATAAAACAAAACACATGGTAAGGCTTGCAGAAACAGTTGTTTCTTCTCATCTACCTTTGTTAATGATTTTCCCTAAAAAATCGTCATATTCATATTTAAAAGATGATTTCAAAGGAGAGAGAGACGCCTTTTACATGGGGCTTGGTGATATTGTAGTGCCTGGCATGCTGATAACTGCATCTTTCCTAAAATATGGGCTTGTAGGCTTTTTTGCCACACTATGTGGTGCATTAGCTGGCTTTATTGTGCTTGCGATACTCATCTCAAAAGGACCTCAGCCAGGGTTGCCATATTTAAATGGAGGGGCAATTATAGCATATGCAATTCTCTATTTTCTGTAACCACATTTCCTGCATCTTATGTCATTTTTTATCTCAAGTTCTCCTCCACAATTCGGGCATTTTAAATATTTAAACAGATAGCTGAGCCAGGCATCTCTAACATCTTCCTCATCAGCCTGCTTTGCCTTTTCAAAAATTTCCCTCTGCTTTTCATCTTCTAATAAATCCTCTAAATCATCGAGATTGATCTCTTTTTCTTCTTCAACTTTGACTTTTATAAACGGGTATAAAAATACGCCGGCAATAAATCCACCTAGGTGAGCAGAGTGAGCAACACCGTCAGGTGAGCCAAATAAGGTGTAGAGAGTTTCTATACCTGCATAAAGCAATGCAAGAACAATTACTGGCATTCTTATAAACAATATCACAAATATGGGCAATGGAACAACTACTTTTTTGAAAGGATATGAAACAGCAAAAGCTCCCAGGATTCCAAAAATGGCTCCAGATGCTCCTATTAGATATATCTCGCCAAATCTATATAAGGAAAAGAAAAGGGCAGCAGAAACTCCAGAAATAAAATATATTGCAGTAAATTTCTTTGTTCCTATTTCATGCTCAAATGGGAGACCAATAAAAAATAGACCAATCATGTTGAATAGTAGATGATAAAATCCTCCATGAAGAAACATTGAGGTGAATATTGTATACATTTTTGGTAAATTATGGAAATAGATGGGATTAAAAGCAAACTCATTTATTATTGAAGGATAAAACATTGTTATGAGAAATATAACGATGTTTGATATTATAATCATTAACGATACAGGTATTTTTTTGATAAAGGCATATGCAATTGATGCAACAATTACAGCTGAAATTATTAATGCAAACACTTTATCGTCTCCTGTTCAAGTAGATTAAAAGAAAGGTTATTATAAATATAGCGAAAATAAAAATATTCTTGTATCCTGTTTCTTTTTCCTCCTTTCCTTTGTAATTCCAGTCATACCAAAAAATTTTCTCAAAATACCCAGCTATTTCCTTGCTTTCCAGTATAATTCCAATTTCTCTATTTCTTCTCACTGAATTTTCTGCCCAGTTTATAGATGATATGAGCACTTTCTCTCCATCTACAATTACGCCTTTATTATGCACATTTAACTCAGCTGAAAGCCTAACATCAATATTTTTTAAAAATTTGCAGATTTCCTCATTCATTCTATTTGTTGAATAGTATGACGGATTATAATTAAGTATAATTTTTACCCTTACCCCACTTTCATTTTTCTCAATAATTTTCTTCAAGAAGGGATTAATTTTACCATTCCACTCTTTTTCGATGTAAGCCTGTTCTATCAAAATTTCCTCTTCTGCAGAATCCAGAAGTTCTATTATTTCTCCCTCAGCATTATCTGGAGCTAGAATTACTGTAAAATTGAATGAAGAATTTACATACAACGGGGAAAATTTTGCCACATAATCTCCTTTTGGAATAAAATAGTTCATGGAAAAATCTTCTGGTGGTTTGCCATGTGTAAAACTTTTTTCATTGAATTCAATGCTATCCTGAAAAGATGGATTCCAGTCATATGAAAAAATGGTTGAAAGATAATTTGCCAAACTTTCGTTTTCGATCAAAATTCCCCATTCTCTGTTTCCATAGGAATTGTCTACAGGTATACCACTCTTCACCCAGTTTGCAGATTCTATGACACATTTTTTATCTATAATTGCATACTTGGCATGATTATATCTATATCTCTTGTATATGCCTTCTTCCTCATTTGCCATCATATACCTTACCTCTCCTTTCTTGGAAAGCATCCATGCAATGTATCTCTCTTCCATTGGCAAGCCACCCAGCACATTTCCATCTAAAAACACATGCACCGTTGCATTTATTTTATCCAACAAATCTGCAAGAAGAGGATTGGTAAACATGTACATGTTTATGGTTATTTCACTTGCATTTTGTATCTCTTCAGATAAAACCTCATAAGAACAGTCAGGTGAGCAAAAGGCTATTGCCATAGTAGCTGTTCCTGTAAAAGGAGGAAAATCAGATTGTCCAATAATGTATGTTCTATTCCATTCCCAATCCTTACTTGTATTTGTATCTATAAAATCTTTTCTTTTTAATACAACTCCTTCATCAACATTCTTTATCGCTTTCCCATTCCATCCTCTATTATAGGAAGCATCTCCATAAACAACAACATCAATTGTATGGTTATATCTATCTTTAAGGCATACAACACCTCCATGATTCGGCAAAACAAATTTTCCTTTTTTCTCTAAGTTTGGGAGGGGTGAAAAATCATGCCATTCAAAATCTGCATCAAATCCGGTTTCTATTTTAAAGCCACTTCCATTTTGAGTAATGTAAATCTTTTCCCCACCTTTCAGCTTCATGTCTGGAAAAATTACTTTGTTTTGCTCATCAGCTCTTTTCCAAGGCTCAGTTGTTAAATACCATCTTTCTATCTCCACATCTTCTTTTCCGGGATTTGCTATGCATACATACTCATTATTTCTATTGGGACGGGCATGATAATATACCTCACAAATAACTATTTTTCCTTCATTCTCATCTGGTTTTGTTTCTAAAATTGAGATATTACAGAAAGCGCAATTATTTTCCTTATAATCATCTTCAACACATGCAAAGATGGTATGCTCTCCTTCTAATCCTTTTGTGTCCCATTTTACGGAAGGTAGTCTGTATACATTAATTGATTCATAGTATTTCCTAGCAATTAAATGCTCTTCATCAATAAAATCGTAATAAAAAGATACATAAAATGGATTACTTTCTCCCAAGTTAATTACTTTAGCATTTATTTCTATAATTTCTCCTTCTCCCACAACTTTTCTATCAATTTTAATCCATTCTACAGCCAAATCAAATTTTGCATGTGATAATGGAATAAATAAAAGAGAAAGAAATAGCAGCAACGCTA
>CAZNGK010000074.1:0-7633 GCA_964572575.1 uncultured Thermoplasmatales archaeon
CAATGCTAACATGCTTTTCGTTGATGCAAGCACAGATAGAGTAGGAATAGGAACAAATAGTCCACAATATGAACTAGATGTAGAAGGAGAGGTACAAGCATATGCTTATCATACTGGTGATATTTTCTTCCAGAAGGATGGCAAGGATATATGGAGAATGTTCGAAGATGAAAATGGAGTGTATATTGAGAATCTGGAGACAGGAAAGGTATATACCTTTGTATTACAGGAAAAAGGAGATGGCCAAATCATGGGAATAAGCTATACAGGAAATGTTCTTGGACTGGAAATAGCAGTGATTTTGGGAGCTATTGCAGTAGCATTGGTACTATTGAGGAAGAGGAAGTAAACATAAATCAATCTCTTTCTTCTTTTTTATTTTTCTTATCCCGAATATAAAACGTTGAAATTACACATCTACCTATTTACAGTTTCTTTACAAATTAAAGTTGAAAAATTATTAGTATGATTAAACGATATAGTTTTGGATTAAATGGTTTACTGTCAAAATTGTGGGAGTAAAAATGTTGATGATGCAAAATTCTGTGTGAATTGCGGAGCAGAAATAAAAAGAGTGGAGAAAGTAAAAAGGGAGGTGATAATAAAACAACCAGAAAAGCCACTTAAGCCATCTTCAAAACCATTTTTATCCCGCACAATATTTATAATAATACTAATAGTTATAGTTGCCATAGTTAGTTTTTCTATTGGCGTTTTAGTTAACAGATCATCTGAAAGAAGCGATGACATTTCTGCTGGTAATATTGTAACATTCTCTGTACAGGAATTCTATGACGCATTAGAATATGATATTGATAACAAAAATTACACCATCTACAGCAATATAAAAGGAGTGAAAGAAAATGATATTTTGAGGATTACCGGTAAAATTGATCGGATAGCAAAAAATTATGATGAGGGAATTGGCGAATATACCTCAATAGCTCTTTATTACTCAAATGAATCGAGCTTACTTGTTCATGTCCTTGGGAATGTATCCGATAAATATAATGTTGGAGATTATGTAATAACAACCTTTCACATAATCAAGTGCAATGGTGTTTATGAGGATTTATATGGAGCCACATGGTATCTTTCTGGAGAGTTTATGATAGAAGAATTTCTGAATGGAAAATTTGTTTTTGATTTAATAATACCGCAGAATCAAATTAAGAAAATTTGAATTTATATGAGGAAACTGATGCAATTTATTCAGTTTTTTATCGATACTGCTCTCATGCCAAGAAAGCTTTAAATAAACAACGACTATAATTTCTGATGCATTCACATCAGAGTTGTGGAAGAGAGGAAAGAATCTGGTTTCCTACTGCATGTGGGGAGGTGGCGCATCCCTGGTGTGTGAAGTGTGGGGTAGTTAAGAATATTTCTGATGATAAGGCTAAAAGAATGGGTTACTGGATAAATATTCTTACAGAAATTGCAAATTATTTTGGGATAGCAAAAGTTCAGCAAAGGCTCGCTATAAAAGCATTGGAAGCATATGATGGTTTCGAAGACACATATGCAATGACAGGCTCTGCTCAGAAAAAAATTTTTGCAGAGATAGTAAAAAAATATTTTAAATTGAATGAGAGAACTGTTTATTCCTTCATCTGCTAGTCTGAATTGATTTGATGATAGGAGGACTAGCAGATAGTTAGTGTAGAGAAGAATAAAAAAAGAATAAACTGAATAAAAGAAATTGATGCAATAAAAGTTATTTATTCACCAGATATTGAAATAGAAATGGATTTCAAAAATAGATTGAATTTTATATACAAATAAAATGATACATTGAATATCATGCATTTTAAATACTCTAAACATGCAGAATTTAAGCTAAAGGAAAGAGAGATACAAAAGCATGAAGTAGAAGAAATCCTCAAAAAACCAGAGGAAATTCTTTTAGATGTTGAAACAGGAAATTTAATTGCGGTAGGAAACAGAAGATCTAAACAAAATCATAAGCTAATAATTGTATATTCGCAGGAAAAGAATAAAATTGTAACAGTTATTGACACATCAAGAATGGAAATAATTAAAAAGAGGAAAGAGATGGGAAGATGGGTGAAAGTAAAATGAAAGTTAGATATGATTCAGAATCTGATATTTTATACATATTGGTCAGAGAAGGAAAAATTAAAGATACTGTTGAGATTAGCGAGGATTTGTTCATAGAATATGATGAAAATGATAACATCGTAGGTATAGAGTTATGGAGAACCAGAAAAAATGTCTTTGGTGAATTGCTAAAATATTTGGATAAAATAACAAAAGCAGTATGAACATACCTTTCATTTCTTGCATTCGTAACCCCCTTTCATGAACACATTTTGCCATTAACAATATTCCATTCATAGGAAATAAAAATGAAGGTAAGGTTGCGGGAAGGAAAAGAAACAAATATGAGAGACTTAAGTAAGGTGGTGAAAATGAAAGCATATGAATATTTATTAAAATATTCACAAGAACCTTCTGAGAAATATTTGGAGAAAAAATGAATGAAAATAAAAAAATGAAAATACTGGCTGCAATCCCATGCTATAATGAAGAGGTAACTATAGGAAGCGTGGTTCTGAAGGCAAAACGTTATGTTGATGAAGTGCTGGTGGTAGATGACGGAAGCATAGATGATACAGCAAGAGTAGCCGAAGAGGCAGGAGCAACAGTGATAAAACATGAAGAAAACAAGGGCAAGGCGTCAGCAATAAGAACAGCTTTTAGATATGCTTTAGAAAATGATTTTGATGCTGTCGTAACCTTAGATGGAGATGGACAGCATAATGCAGATGAAATTCCTAACTTACTAAAACCAGTTATAGATAATAAAGCAGACATAGCAATTGGCTTCAGATTTGGCAGACTTACTGAAATGCCTTTATGGCGTAAGATGGGCAAAAGAGTGCTTGATTATGCTACTGGAGTAGGAGCAAGTAAAATCACTGATAGCCAATGCGGATTCAGAGTTTTTAATAGGAAAGCAATAGAGAAATTTGCTCGCAGATTAAGAGGAAATGGATTTAGTGTTGAAAGTGAACAGCTTGTGCTTGCAAATGATTACGACTTAAAAATAGCTGAGGTGAGAATTTCCTGCAGATATAAACATTTAAGGAAAACCTCCAAGAAAAGCCCATTTTCTCATGGCCCATCTGTTTTGAGTTATGTTATATGGCTCATAGCAGAACGTCGCCCATTACTTTTCATTGGCATACCTGGACTGGCGCTCATCCTCACAGGGCTTTTCTTTGGCTATAGAACTGTGCAGTTTTATAATAAAACGAATATATTCCTGATTTCATATGCTCTAATTACAGCAATTTTTCTAATCATCGGTGCTTTAGCTGTGCTGATGAGTTTATTGCTTAATGTTCTGCCACATATAATAGAGAGAGCGAGAGAGGAGTAAAAGGTTGTGTTGAAATGGAGTTGGAGTACAAAAAGGGCTCAATTTATATAAAAAATAAAGTAATTACAGCTTTAGATAAATTTGTCTTGGATTTTGTAAAATTTCTTGAGAGATGTATAGAATATACGATTGTAAGCGGATATGTTGCAATCCTTTTTGGTAGAGCAAGAGGAACAGAAGATATTGATACACTTGTAGCAAGGTTTGATAAAAATACATTTATCTCTTTCTTCAAAATATTGGTAGAGAACAACTACTACTTTCTAAATTCTGAAAATGCAAATGAATTATATGAAATGCTTGAGGAAGGTTTAGCAATAAGAATTGCAAGGAAAAATACAGTAATACCAAATATAGAATTAAAATTCGTAAAGGATAAATTTGATAGATATTCATTGGAGAATAAAATAAAGGTTACGATAAATGATTATCATATATTCATTTCTCCAATAGAACTACAGATACCTTATAAATTATATCTTGGAAGTAATAAAGATATCGAGGATGCAATATATCTCTGGGATATTTTTAAAGAAGGAATTGATTTAAATCTTCTCAAAAAATTCATGGATAAATTAAATGTGCAGGGTGAAAAATATGGAATTAAAATTTAATAAGGAAAAAAATTTTCAAGAAAGATTGAAATTTATCCATTATTATGCTGAATGGGTAAAAAGTGTGCCGAATAGTGTATGGAGTAAACAACAGGCGATGCTCATCGATAGCTTTATGCAAAATTGCAAAAATTTTAAGATAGATGCCAATAAATATCTCGAAATGATGAAAGAGAAAAAGTGAGAAAAGAATAATATGAAGTCAGGAATAGCAATTATAGGCTCCAGAGGAATCCCCGCAAAATACGGTGGATTTGAAACATTTGCCGAATATCTTTCTACAAAACTTCATGAAAAAGGCTTTTCTGTCATTGTTAGTTGTGAGTATTCTAGCAAAAATGCAGAAGTATATAAAGGCGTGAAACTTTTTTATGCTCCTTTTCCACCTCCCAAATCATATTTCTTGAGGAAGTTTTACGAAATTTTTCTGGACGTTTATTTTATACATAAGCTCAGTAAAAAGAGTGGAGTTATATATCTCCTAGGCGGAGGAGCAGGTGCATTTTTATTCATTCCCAAAATTCTGAGGAGGAAAACGAAAGTCATGGTTAATATAGATGGAGTAGAATGGAAAAGAGATAAATTTAGCAGAATAGAAAAATTATTATTAAAAATCAATGTAAAATTTGCTACTTTTTTTGCAGATATCATAGTAATTGATTCGAGAGCAATGAAAAAATATGTCAGTGAATCCTTCCATGATAAAGTTATATATATACCATATGGAGTCGAAGAAATAGAGAGAATAGAATGGAATGAGAAAAAAGTTAAAGAATTATTATCGCAAATAGGAGTAAATAACCAACTTATTCCGAATAATTACTGGCTGGTTGTAGCAAGATTGGAACCAGAAAACAATATCCATACCATCGTAGAAGGTTTTTTAAAAAGCAATAACAATAAACCCCTGGTTATAGTCGGAGATTTTACGAGTAAGAAATATGAAAATAAAATAAAAGATATTTTAGAAAATAAAAAGAATAAAGTTTGGATGACTGGCAGCATATATGATAAAGAGCTACTGTTCATGCTAAGACAATACTGCTTTGGATACATCCATGGGCATTCTGTAGGAGGTACAAATCCATCTTTACTTGAAGCCATGATCATGAAAAATTTAATCATTGCACATGATAATGAATTTAATAGAGAAGTTGGAGGAAACACAATTTTATATTTTAAAAATGAAGATGAACTTGCTGAAATGATTAAAAAAGTAGAAAAAGACCCCGATAGCTACGCCCATTTAAAAGAGCTTGCATACAGGAGGGTTAAATCAAAATATTCCTGGGATGATGTAATTGGGAAATATGAGAAATTGATTAAAACAGCGGTGATTACTCGATGAAAAACAAAGTTTTTGTTTTAGGATTAGATGGGGCATCATGGAATGTGTTAGAGCCATTAATAAATGATGGAAAATTACCAACTTTTAAGAGATTAATTGAAACTGGAGTTAGCGAGAAATTAGAAAGCATTTTGCCACCAATATCTGTACCAGCTTGGAAATGTTATTCTACCGGGAAAAATCCAGGAGAGCTCGGCATATATTCGTTTCTTTCATTGAACATTAAAAATTACCAATATAAAGTGGTTACTTCAAAAGATTTCAAATCACCCGATATATGGGATATACTATCGTTGGTGGGGAAAAAATCAGTGGTTTACAAAATGTTTTCTACCTATCCTGCAAAAAAAATTCGAGGATGTATTGTTTCGGAATATCCAGAAATGAAAAATGGAACATACCCAAGAAACTTAATATACGAATTAGAAGAAAAATTTGGAAAAATATATCATGATGTAACATTCACTACCGATAGAGAAAAAACATATGGAACAGTGTTAGAAGAAACTAAAAAAGATTTTGAAGTTATAAAATACTTAATAGAAAAATATGATCCTGATTTTGTTCACATGACCGTTGCCCATACAGATGGCGTCCAGCATTTTTTTTGGAGAGATATGTTGGATTCATCCTCCCCTTATCACAATTATATAGAAAAAATGTGGATTATGATAGATGAACTATTGAAAAATCTGTTAGATTTTTTAGAAAATAGAAAAGGTAATTGGCATCTCATAATAATATCTGACCATGGATTTACAGAATGTAAATATCGTTTCAATATTGCAAATTGGTTAATAAAAAATAAATATCTTAAACTTACATTAAAAGGAAAAATTTTAAGGATTGTTTCTAGGTTTATCACATTAGATATGGCATATAATATTGTTGAAAAATTGATAAAATTCTTAGGAGAAAAAATGAAAATCAAAAAGTTTAAGTGGGGGATACAACATAACATTGCAGCGGGTATTTCCCAAAAAATAATAGATTTTAAGAACAGTAAAGTTATTCCGTTAGAAGGGCAAATATTGTATGTTAATCCAAAGATGGTTAGCACGGAAGAAAGAGAAGAATTTGTCTCAAGAGTAATTAAAGAAATCTCTGAAATTAATAGACCAGATGGAGAGCCTTTGATAAAACAAATTCATGATGGAAAGAAATACTATAACAATAACACAGCTCCAGATATCCTAATATTACCCAATGAAGTATATATGTACACCATGCCACTGATTAATGAATTATGGGCAATTCCCCAAAAAAATAAATGGACGGGAATGCATGATTTGTATGGGATATTTATCGCACATGGAGAACGCATAAAAAGAGAGGATGGAATAGAGAAAGCGAAATTGGATGATATAATGTCAACGATATTGTATTTATTGGATATCCCTATCTCTAAGGATTTTGGTGAAAGAAGGATGATGAAGAATGGAAAAAATTCAGAGGATAGAAATGAGAGTATTAGTCATAGCCCCATTTTATAGATGGTTTGTAAAGGAGCTAGTAGATGCCCAAGCAAAATATTTAGACGAGATTCATGTAATTGTTCATCATAATATACTCTCAGAGCTTTCCAAATATTTACCAATTGGTGGATATATTAATCATGTTAAGCTTTATACTAAGGAAAACATTGCAGATAAAGAAAGAACCCCCGAAAATGTTCATCCACATATAATATCTGTTACATATTTTATACCTGATGGAAGAAATCGGAGACTTTGTGATAAACTTGTAAAACTATTCGAAAAATACATAGTTAAAGAAGGTATTAAGTTCGATTTAATTCATGCTCACTTTACTTGGCCTCAAGGTTACATTGCGGTAAAGCTTGGAAAACAATTCAACGTTCCAGTTGTTATTACACTTCATGAAAACCAAGTGTACCTTAATTCAATATTAAAAAGATTTCCTAATGAAACCACATTTGCTTGGAGGCATTCTGATGTATTAATAAGAGTTAACCAACGAGATATCCCCACATTCATTGAATATGAAATAGACTTAGATAAAATACATTACATTCCAAATGGTTATGACCCGAAAAAGCTGAAACATATGCCAAAAGATGTAGCTAGAGAAAAGCTCGGATTAGATCCGAATGCTAAAATCATTTTTAATTTAGCACGATTACACCCTGCAAAAGGTCATCAGGTTCTTATCGAAGCCATGAGATATGTGCTAAAAAAACGAAAAGATATTTTTTGTTATATTGGCGGAACGGGAATTTTAGAAAGGAAATTAAAACGCCAAATT
>CAZNGK010000075.1:0-7599 GCA_964572575.1 uncultured Thermoplasmatales archaeon
TTACAATTTTGGGAATTCTTATATACGAATTTTTATTTATTTCTATGCCTCTTCAAACCGCTAGAATATATGGAGGGATAGGTTCATTGCTACCGTTAGTGAGTTTATTTCTCATAATTTTTATTTTCTTTGGCAATATTTTTTTATTGCCTACCATAATACTCGTTATCTTAGTTCTTTCAATTGTAGGATGGGTTCTTGTGATGCTTGCGGTTAAAACAATTTCTGATGAAACAAAAGATAAAACAATATTCACTAATTATCTCGCTTATGTCGTGGTTGGGATTATTGGATCTGTAATTTTGATGTTGCTTATTGGAGGTACAATAGGTATGACTTTTTTATCCTTTATAAAAGAAATTGAGAGTGGTGAATTTATGGGTGGGCCTTTAGACTTTTTTGAGATGTTTGCAGAAGTTATCATTCTCGTAATCGTGTTCTTATTGATACTTTATTTTCTTCAGATTATTGCTTCAATATTTCTCAAAAAAAGTTTTGATGGTATATCAAAATATACAGATGTGAGTTTGTTTGCTACCGCTGGTTTACTTTATTTACTAGGTGCAATTCTCCTGATATTATTTGGGATAGGGGCCATTATCACTTTTGTAGCTTCAATATTGCAGATTATTGCTTTCTTTTCATTGCCAGATAAACTGCCAGAAATTACACTTACATCAAGTCAAATAGAGGGAGAGAAAAGAGTTTGTTTAAACTGTGGAAGGTTTATTTCTTTGAGTTATAATGTGTGTCCATATTGTGGAGCTTCTGTTAAAAAAGAAAACAAGCCAGAATAATGCATGGCTTGATGCATACCATAAATTATATAACTATTTTTTTATTAAAGGGGGTGTGAAACTGAAAGGCAAAGCTTTGTTTGTTTTGGTACTGCTACTCCTTCCCTACGCTAGTTCGCAGACGCAAACAGACATCTATATATCTAACTTCGAAGTGTATCCAGAAGAAATTTACGAAGGAGATCAAGTGAGAGTGAATATTACTGTTGTAAATGACGGAGACGAATATATCGATAATTTATGCATTACTCTTTTCGTTGATGAACCAACAAATGTTGTTGATGAGATATATGTTTCAATAGATGCAAATGGAGAGACTAATGTGAATCTTTACTGGATTGCAGAGAAAGGAGAGCATATTCTTTTTATATTTGCAGATTGCGAAGGAGCAATTGATGAAATAAATGAAGATAATAATATTGTGAGCATACCTATCACAGTAAAAGAGCCTGTATATCCAATATTTCCTCCATCTCCAGAGAATGCAGAATGGTGGAATGGCAACTGGCATTATAGAGTGCCTGTCACTGTTTCTATGGTAGGGGAAAGAGAGGGATTTCCATATGAAAATAAAATGGTTATATGCAACGTAAACTTCACTGATTTAATGGAAAAAATTTACTATTCGCAGGCAGGTAGTTTTTCCAAGAGAACATTTTATCCTGCTTCTGTGAGGGTTATTGAATATGAGTTGAAAAATGATACTTGGGTAGTTAAGAGAAATGTAGGAAGAGAAATAATATTGAGCAATGATTATGATGCAATTGAAAATGCAAATGTGACAATTTTATGGGTCTTAGAAGGGAATATAAGACCTCATGAAAGAAGATACTACTATATTTATTGGGACACTGTAGAAAATGGACATAAAAATGGAGAATTTATGAAAATATACTCTGGAATAAAAAATGCAGAATTTGAAGATTCTCACTCTTCACAATGGAAAAATGTAACAGAAGGACCAATAAAATGGGAAATTGGCTATGTCAAAGATCCTATTGAACATGATATGTGTTATGTTCTATCAGCTAAAGGGCTGTATGGCTCTGGCTACATCTGGGCAAATAGTTATGCCAAGGTCTATCAGAATTTTCAGGTTCCTGATAAGGGACAAACATATTATATTTTGCATGCCAAAGTATATGTTTATACAGATTTGGAAGATGTTACTTGGAAGATTTTATTTGATGGAGAAGCTATAGATGCTGGTCAATCTACTGGTGGATGGATAGAAATTACAAAGAATGTTACTTCCTACCTGAAGGGCAAAGGATATGTCACCATCTCTTTTAAAGTTGAAATTTCTCATACAAAAGTAGAAACAGAAAAACATGAAGTTTATGCATATTTTGATTCATGCTGGATAGAGACTCCAAATATTGAATACAATTTAATGAATAACAACTCACATGGATGGTGGGCAAGCATTGAAGGACTGGAAACTAGTTACATTGCTGGTGTCGAAGAGAAAAGTGCCATCGAAAGCATACAGATAAAAAGTGTTGCCAATCCAAAAGAAGTTGTTGCAGTTCTATACTCTCCTTTGTCGGAAGTAGTTAAAGTTTCTATGCCTTTGCCTGATCCAAGTTTTGAGGAAGAAAGTTATACCTCATTATTTTATTCAAATGAGAGAACATCGAGTGCAAGAATTCAGGGTGGTGAGAAAAGAAGTGGAAGTAAGGCTGTAGAATTAAAATTGAGCAACTATATAGGTAAATGGCCCATACAAAACAGATACGTAAATGCAAATGACACTGTGGGGCTAATACAAAACATTACTTATGGTATGTCACTTTCAAATATACCTTCTCTATTTTTCTGGTATAAAATTGATAAATCATCTCCCAAAAGTTATTTGGAATACACTCTGCTAACCATAGGCTCTACTCCAAAATCCTATAAAGTTTATGTTTCTGACCTGATTAAAGATGGAGAATGGCACAAGGAAGAGATACCTTCCTATGTGCTGAGTGATTGGAGAAAGAGCGGTGGAAAAATAAAGGGTGTGGAAATAAAACTTGTTGCGAATGCTGAAGGTGCAGAAAATACTATATATATCGACGACCTGGGCTACTCATTCACACCAAAGAACGCAGTAGATAGAACTACATGGGAGATAGATAATTTCTATGAGTTCAGTAAGGGAACTGATACTGGAAAATGGAGACTGGATATTATTCTTACAGATGGCTCAGATTATAGAATCGAAAAAAGTGCATTGCTTGATGTAGATGCAGCGGCAGATTTGCAAGTATTCCAGATAGATACACCTGCTATGTTAAAGGAAGGAGAAACAGGAAAATTTGTTGTATATGTAAAAAATAATGGTCCAAAGAGCATTAATGAAAGTCAGCCAATAAATGTCACTCTTTCTATATATCAGGAGGGTGGAGAAACATATAAAATGATTAAGTCCATTGCAGGACTTGCTGTTTCAGAGATCAAAAAAATTGACTTTTATTGGAAAGGAGAATATGGCTTAGAAAAATATGCTGGAACTTGGAATGCAATTGCAAAAATTAATGAGAAGGGAGATATACCAGAATGGGAAATGCGCAATAACTGGTGGCACACATCTTTTGATGTGGAGCCGAGACCGGATTTAAAAATTGATATGGAAGACGTGTTGTTTAAGCCGTCAAATCCATCATCAAATGAATCCTTCAATATATCTGTTATTGTACATAACATTGGATATAAGAATGCAACAGCAAAAATAAGAATTTATCAGAAAAAATTAAATGAAACAAAGTTCATTTTATTAAAAGATGGAACAGCAGAATTATTCATTGCCAAAAACAGCTGGGAAAAGACTGTTTTCAGCTGGAAGGGAGAGGAAGGTGTGTATAACATAAAGATAGAGGTAGAATGCGATGATGAAGTAAATGTTAGAAATAACGAGGTGATAAAAGATATAAGGATTGGAAAAATTGATGATTCATCCCCTCCAGTAATAGAAGTAATAAGAGCTATAAACTGGACAAGTTCTTTAGGAATACCTGTTAATATATCTGCTACAATTTTTGATGAAAATACAACAATTGATAAAGCATATGTAGTAATAGAGGGAGAGAATGAGAAAACATATTTGATGAACAGACTTTCCTCTACAAATATTTATTATACTCTCATTACTTTTGATTCAATTGGATATTACAAATTCTTCATAAGGGCCTTAGATACATCTAACTGGCAGAATGTTGCTGAAAGCGAAGAAAAAGACTTAAGAATTGTATATGAAGGAATAGAAACAAATGGACCAAATATAACAGCAATAACTATTGATCCGCCATCAGCAAGACAGGTTTTATTTGGAAAAGTAAATATTTCTGTTTATATACAAGATGAGAGTGGCGTGGAAAAGGCTCTCATTTTTATAGAAAGAGATGGAGAGGAAGAGGAACACGAAATGAAAAAAGGAGCTAACAACATCTACTATTATGAGGAGGAGTATGAAAAAAGTGGTAAATATTATTTCTTTATTAAAGCAATAGATTCTTCAGCAAATGCCAATTACAATGTATCAGAAACATTTTCATTTGAAATCCCAGAAGATTATGATATGGATGGAGTTCCAGATATTGTAGAAATAAAAGCAGGAGGAAATCCAAAGAACGCTAGTCAGAGCATCAATGTAAGTATGGACAATGAAAATGGCTATCTAATATGGATTGAAGAAGATAATAAATATATCTACTGGGATAAGGATGATAATCAGACCAGAAGCGTAGGAGAAATGGATGTTGACGGTGACGGAAACATTGATTATCTTTTTGATAGCAATGGAGATGGAAAATATGATTACTATTATAATGAATTTCTGAATGAAGTGCATGTATATAAGGAAAAAGAAGAGAAAAAAATATCTGAAGCAATATGGATTTTACCTCCAATAGGGTTATTCATTTTGATATGCGTTGTCTTTATAATAATCAGAAAGAAATAAGAGATCGTAAACGAGGGACAATAATAATTGACAGAATGGACAGGAATAATATTATTGATACTAATGCAGACACGTAATAGGAGATTTTTTCTGCCTTTTCTCTCCTAATTTTTTTTCCCATTTTAGAAATAAAAAAACTCACTCCATCTTTAAATATATATCCTCCATCTAGAGGTATGATGGGGAGGGCATTGAAAGTGCCAACTGCAAAGTTGAGCCAGAAAATCCAGTAAATTATGTTGTATAAAACCCAGAATAAATAGGAAGAGGTATATAGACTTGCTAAATTTTCTGGGAAAGGAGATAATCCACTGAAAGGAAGAGCAATAAATGAGAAAAACTTATTTCGGAAAGAATTAAAAGGCTCTACTTTTAATGGATTGAGTAAATTTTTATAATATTCTGTATCTCTAATTACATCTTCTATTCCATAGCAACTTATTCCAAGAAAACCCCTTCCTCTATCCTTTTCATTTTTTGTAAATTCATACTTATCTGCCAGTATTACAGAAGCATTGAGATAACTTCCATTAAAATATGATATGAATATCTTCTCACCTGATTTGGTGGAATTTAACGCCTCATAGAAATCCTTCCAGTTTTTTAGTAAAATGCTTTTATTGTCTACTTCTATTTTATACAATATATAGCCCTCTCTTAATCCCGCTTTCTCAGCTGGCGAACTTTCTACAACATTTGCTACATATACTCCAAAAAGAATTTTTTTCCTTTCATATTTTTCATAGCTAAAAAATGTGACGTTGTATAATTTTCCCGGAATTAATCCTTCCTCTATCTCTTCAAAATCTCTTATATTTTTTATTTCATTTCCTCCAATATCTGTAATAATGCTCCACTTGTTTATGCCATTGATATCTCCTGTTAAGATTGCTCCTTCTGCCTTTGGCTGAATTACAGGAACAAGAATCATTGAAATAATTAGGATGCAGATGAAAGCAATAATAATGTTAGAAGCTGGGCCAGCTGCAAACAATCTACTTCTTCTTATTCTGCTAACCTTTTTCAGTTTTTCTTCATCGGGCTCAACGAAGGCTCCAATTGGGAAAATAAGGAATAGCAAGCCCAGAGATTTTATCTTTATCTTTCCAAATCTGGCTAATATGCCGTGAGAAAATTCATGAATAATCATTGCAATAGCTAAGGCAAGGATTCCATAGCCTATAGGTATAACAGGATTAATGCCAGGTATACCCAGTATAAGACGAGGAGATGGAGCACTTTCAGGAGGAATTTGAAAAGCTATTATTACATTCAAAATTATAAGGGCTGTAGTTAGAATCATTACGAGAATGCACAGCATAATAGCGGCATTTCCATAATGTTTCCATAGTCTTTTCTTTGATAAGTTTTCTATGAGCTTTTTCCCCTTCTCCGTTTTCCATATAAGTAAGGGGCCCGAAACTTCTAGATTATACTTATCTCCCTTTTTTTTAATGATATAAAGTATTATGGCCCATGCTACAAAAATGATTGCAACAACAAAAATTATATTCATTTCCCTTCCTCCTTATAAGTGTCCTCCAGAATATGATAGAGTACACTGCCTATAAATGCAATCAGAATTCCACCTATTATTTTTGTTAGAAATGGAAGAGATAAAACATATTCAGTGAGAATCACATGGAAAGGATTTTCTTTAATAATCTCTAACAGAATTGTAAAAGATGCCGAAAGTATCAAACCAAATGCTACAAGGGAAAATGGTATTATGGGATAGCTCCATAAAACCTTTCTCTCTTTAAAATAAACATCTATAAATCTGCCAAGCGCAATCAGCAATACTGCAATAATGAACCACCACAGCACATCATTTATAAATTGAATAACATATTCAGAAGGCGTTAAATTTTCCAGTCTATTGACAGCAGAAACTACAGCAAGTATTATTATAAATCCAGATAGAATGGACGAAAATATAGTCATCCTTCCTTTTCTCAGTCCAACAACCATTTCTTTTCCCGCTTTTATAATCCATCCTTCTATATGCAATATTCTTACAAGAAGGTATATCCCAAGAACAATAAATATTGAAGATAATCCGAGGGCCATTGAACCAAGCAATGCGGCAAAGCCCCAAATAAGAAGGACAATTGCTATAGGTAGCATAAATCTTCTCTGCAACTTTTCATCTTTTAATAAACGGCTTATTAAGTAATATGTTCCCTCCAGCGTCTGACTTTGCTTAACTACAACTCTTTTTACTGCATCTATTTTAATTCTTGATTCAATAAGCGGAATAATATATTCATCTTCTGCTCCATCTGTGACGACAATAACTCTATCTGGCTTTATCTCATTAAGAACATCATCAAGTTGTTTTGAAATGACTTCATCTGAAGCAATGCCAACATTTATATCTCCACATATGGTAGCAATTTCAGCATTTTCCAGCTTATCATATGTTGCAATTGCTGAAAAGAGACAATTCACATCAGTATCTTCAGGGTCAACAAGAGCAAGTTTTTCAGCAGCTTTTAAATTTTTTTCTCTTCCCACAATTGGTGAATTTATTCCAGCTTTTCTTCCAAAATCATTGTCTCTATCTATGCACAGAACTAAAGTTTTCATTTTCAATTAAAAAATCTCTTTAACATATAATAAAATTGCGATTTTAGTAAGCGACAACGTCAACAATTTGAAAAACGAATAACACTTATTGATATACCAATCCAATAAACACTGTAAATAACCTATTATTTTTGTTCGAAGCGGAGCATCAAGAATTGAATGGAGATGTTTATTATTTGCTATATTATTCGCTAAAGAAAAGCAATTAAAAATAAGGCAAATAGTCAAAGAGTATTCTCATTTTTTCAAAATGGACACTTGTCCTTT
>CAZNGK010000076.1:0-7481 GCA_964572575.1 uncultured Thermoplasmatales archaeon
ACTTCTTTTCCATGCAGTAAAATTGAAAGTGGATATAAAAGTTTATGTATTTTTTCTGGATCCTGCATTTTTGAAACCTGCATTTTTCAAGTTGTTAAAAATTGATATGGTTCTTGAATGAATAGATGTGCACTTTGTTTCATAACTCATTTGTTTTATAAATAAAACATATTTTCACGGAACAAAGTATTACTTTTCATGTCATCTTATAAAACTCTGCATCTACTTCAAAAGCGAATATCATTTAAATTGAATCAATATACCATCATGAAGAAATGGTGGGCATTGTTTGCTTTACTGTTCTTTTTATGCATTGATTTCTGGAGCTGGAATAAAAGCGAGCCAATAATTTTATTCATGCCATATTGGATGTGGTATGCCTTTGTCTTATGTTTAGCGATAGCAATAGCATTCTCTCTCTTTGCAAAATATGAATGGGGGGCGGAGCAATGATAGCCATAATCATAGCCTACTTCCTAATTCTTTTGGCAATAGGAATATACGCTCATAGAAAAACGAGAGCCACACCTGAAGACTACTTTTTAGCTAATAGAAATTTCGGCTCCATTATACTTTTCTTTACACTTGCTGCCACCAATTTCTCTGCCTTCACCTTCCTTGGCTTTGCAGGAAAAGCTTATACAGATGGCATGGGACAATATGGTGTAATGGCTTTAGGAACTTCATTTATGGCAATAATGTTTTATGTCATAGGAAGGAAAGTATGGAAAGCAGGGAAGGAAAAAGGCTATGTTACGCCAGCTGAATTAGTTGGAAGAGAGCATGAAAGCAAAGGCTTGCAATTTTTAGTCACTGCCATAATGTCAATGTTTACAATCCCATATCTTGCAATTCAGGCTATTGGAGCTGGCTACATACTGCAGATGATTTTTCCCAGCTTAAATATGGAAGTGGGAGCCATTGTTGTCATGGCAATAATCTGCTTTTATGTTCTGCTTGGAGGTATGAAGGCATCAGGCTGGACAGACGTTTTTCAGGGAATGATAATGATATCTGCAATGATTCTGGCGTTTGCCTTCATTTCTCATGCTCTTGGTGGAGCAACAAATGCGACACTCAACACAATGAAAGTTAATCCATCTTTGCTATCCCGTCCTGGACCAAATGGCTACTTCACCATTGGAACATGGTTCTCATTCCTTCTGCTCTGGATTTTCTGCGACCCAATGTTTCCCCAAATTTTCAGCAGATTTTACACTGCAAAAAGCGATGCATCTCTGAAGACTGCGATGATGCTTTATCCATTGCTCATATCTTTCTTCTTCCTTCTCCCTGTTTTAATTGGAGTATGGGCTCATGGTGCAGGAATTGAAGTAAGCAATGCTGATAATGTACTGCTATTAATGGTTGAAAAATTTACTCCTATGCCCATCTTTTCATTTATTATTGTTGGAGCCTTAGCAGCTTTAATGTCAACTGCAGATTCACAACTTTTAGCTTTATCAACAATGCTTACATGTGATATATTTGGCAAGAAAGTTGGATACAGCAGAGTTATAACCATTTTGCTTACAATATTCTCAATTGCCTTTGTCATTTTTGGATATAATCCAAAGGTTGGAATTATGGGGACTTTAGTGAAAACAACATTCTCCGGCTTAGTTGTTTTAGCTCCATCAGTAATAGCCACACTCTACTGGAAAAGGGCAACGAAAGAAGGATGCATTGCAAGCATTCTTGGAGGTGAAGCAATCGTTTTTTCCTATGCATTCCTTCCGTTACCAACATTTGGCTTACTTCCAGCAATAATTGCTTTGCTCGCATCATTTATTTTGCTTTTCGTGGTTTCTATGTTTGTGCAGAAAAGAGATGTTGGAAAATATCAAGAAATTCAACAGATAAGTTTTTAATGGCATAAATGATAACTAAATGAATGCAAGAAATCCTTTCAGAAAAAATGAAATTACGTTTTGCTTCACTTTTACATGATATAGGAAAATTTTGGCAAGGAGGTGGAGAAAAAAGTGAATACAGGGCAAAGTGAGATAATCCCAGAAATGCATGACATATTAAAAATAGCGAAAAAACAAAAAATAGGAGGAGAAGACGTTGCGGTAAATCCTCATTCTAATCCACATCTCTTGGTTAACATAATCGATACAAAAATATGGGAAGGAATTTGCAAGCATCATCATGAAAAAAATTTTAAAACATGGCCCGACTCTTCAGATTTGGTTATATTGGATATCGCAGATAATCTTGCTTCTGCTGCTTCAAGAGCTTTAAGATTGGAAAGGGGTGCTTATCGCAAATATGGTACGGATGATGCACCATTCAAATTGTGGAAAAACGAGATTACTGATGTGAGAAAGGGACGCACTAAAAGACCTTTAAGCATCAAAGAAATTATAGAGTTTGTTTCTCATTCACCTACTGCAGATGAATATTTACAAAAATATAAACAATATCTGTTAGAAAGAGCTGAAGATGCTATTATTGGTATAAATATAACATCGCTTTTTACACACTCAGTTTTGACGGGTAAATTCTATAGAATTCTTAAAGAATACGAAACATCTGTACCTATGGAGATATTGGATGATAGACAAAAAGTAGAAGAATTCATTAAAAATATTAACTGGAAACTTACAATCATAAAATTAAAACTTCATTTTCATCAAAATCCGGTAAGAATTAAAGATTTAAATGTGTTTAAACAACTAGAAAGTGCCATAAAAGAAATAAATGATAGATTCCCAGATAATATAATCTTTTCAACATCAGATGAATTGTTAGTAGTCTCTACAAATCAAGACATATTGAAAGAAATTGAGAAAATTTGTGAAAAATACGGATTTTGGTTAGAAATTAATAGGGCGGATGGAAAATTAAGTGCTTTACACCCAGAACCAAGCAAAATGGTGGGTAATCGTTCATATAACAAATATTTTGAAACTGAAAATACTAAAGAGATAAATCCTCCGATTTGTGAAATATGCCAAATGTTTCAAGCCACGAAAGAATTATTTGATGAGGAAAGCGGAATCAAAGAGGAATTGTGTGAGCGATGTTATAATAATAGAAAAATGGGGGCGCTTTTCCCCACATTATCACAATGGGAAAGAGAAAACGCCAGAGTTATTTGGATAAAAATTACATTAAATACAAAATCTCTCGTAAGAATACTCAGAAAGCTATATATCAACTATCTTAAACATTTTAATGTGTCTGATGCTGAAAAAAAAGCAGAAATACGTTTTTCCGTTCTATCTGAGTTCCAAGAAGATTATCAGAAGTTTTTAAGAGAATTTACAGGAGTAATTATTGATAAATATGGTGAAGAAAATGTCCAGATTATTTTAAGAGATTTCTTGAGTATTAAGATCCAGAATGATAGAGAAATAAGAGATATCCTAGAAATATACAAAAGATGTTTCGAAACGTTCTTCCCAAAATTCAAAGAAGATGCTTCGCCAATAAAATTGTCAATGATATGTGGAAATGCAAAATTTCCATTTATATGGAATTGGAAAATCTTAAGCGATCCTAAAAATGACATAAACATAAATGTTATTGGGAAAGGTGAGATGAATATAAGGATTGGACAGATTGATGAATTACTGGGTATCAAGTTACCCAGCATAAAGTTGTTAATAGATCTTTCGAAAATATCTATCATTTCAAAAAAATTGGCTTGGCTAATGCTTAATGATAGAGGGGATAAAAGAACTTATAAGGAGTTTGAAGGGCTTAGAAGAGCTATAATATCATCGGGACTCGACTATGAAACTATCTTAACTTTCGCAAAAATAATGGGTGATTAGATGGAATTTATTAAATATATTTTAACCTCTGATATGCTCTGCATGGGTGAAAGAATAAAGAAAGGGACATTTCGGCCGACTATAAGAACAATTCCTTATAGTCAGATAACTGGTGCTTTAAAAGTAGCAACAGGAAAAAAAGATATTCATGCTGTTGGACATTTGATAGATGATAAAGAACATAATAAAGTGGACTATATCACTTATGCACCAAGGGATAGAGGAGGGGACTATAGTAGGCTACCTATAACAATAGAATTTTTGAATAATGTTTTAGGATATGTTTATATATTAAAAAATAAAGATACAGAAGATTTTCCAGAGGAATTGGAGATTAAAATGGGGGCAATGAAATCGAAAGGATTTGGACTCTGTCATTTAAGAAAAATAGAGGAGATTAATGCTTATGAATTAGATAGGGGCTTTTTAGTCACTAGGATTCCGGAAGAACACGTAGATAAATTTGATATAAGGAAAATTTTCAAGCCAGTTTATGGATATTTGTTTAAACCAATCTCTTTATCTACTGGAGTTTACGTTAGATCTTTATTCGAGGATAGTGAAATAATAGGCCCTAAATTTTTAATAAAGAAAAAGGGTGAAGAAAATGGATAAAATAGGTAAATTGATAGAGGAAATAAAGAAGGATAGAAAAGTACAAAAAACTAGATTTAACTCAAATTTTTTAAACAATGTTGGCGAAGTATTCGAGAAACATGGTTTCGGGGTAACAAAAATGTTTTTAATAGATAAAAAGAATAAAAGAGATTTACGATATCAAGCCGACGCTTTATTGAATGTAATTGCATTGTTTGAAAAATATGAAGAAATCAAACAAAATAGGGCGATAGGAAGATATATAATCAAAACCTTAAATATTATAAAATGATATATAATTGGTGAAAAGGATGATCGAGGAAGAGAAATATGAAATAATTTTAGAAACCAAAGAGCCTTTTAGAATAGGGGGAATAAAAGATCCACTTTCAGCAGCAGATAATCCAGTTGCAATGGTTGGAGGGCGTGTAGTAGTTCCTGGCCCTTCTCTCAAAGGAGCATATCGATCAGAAATAGAGCGTTATTTAATAGAGAAATATTATGATGAGGAAACAAAAAAGTGGCCAGATGATAAAAAATCATTACAACCATGTATCCCCGCTACAAAATTATCACCAGATGAGGAAGAACTAGTTAAAAAACAAAAATATCGTAGCCGTGTGTGTCATTATCCTTGTGATTCTAAAAAATGCAAAGAAGAACATACAATTTGTCCTGTCTGTTACCTTCTCGGAGGACAATCTATTAATGGCTTTCTGAGAATCCCTTTCTTATATTCTGATGTATCTGCTGGGGAACTTTACTCTGCTAGCATAGATAGGGCAAGAGGGGTGGTAAAGGAGGGAACTAATAGACCTTTTCAGATAGTTCCAGATGGTACAATCTTTAGAGGCTACCTAACCATACTAAAAAGGGACCCAGTAAGAGAATTAGAATTTGGAAAACCTAGAAAGTTCAAAGATCTTACAGGAGGAGATAAATGGTTGGAAGAGGGAGAATGGGATACAGATAAAATAATCAATGAATTAATTGTAGAAAGAATAGAAAATATTAAAATTTTAGGCGGTTTTAAATCAAAAGGATGTGGAAAAGTTGAATTGAAAGTCAACAGGTAATGAAGCTTAAAATTTTTTTACTCATCTTTAATACAGATAAACCAGTTGGAGAAGATCCAGCAAAATTGAGAGGATATATAGGACGTAAATTTCCTGAATATCCGATTCTCCATCACCATATTGAAGGAGTTGGCTATATCTATACTTATCCACGAGTACAATATAAAATAATAGAAAAAACACCAATGATTGTTGGAATAGAAGAAGGAGTTAAGATTTTGAAGGAAATATCAGATGATATTGAGGAACTTAAACTTGGGAAAAAGAAATATAAAATAAAAGATATACAAATGCATCAGCTATATACAGATTTTGGAAAATGCAGACAAAATATAAAATATAAATTTTTAACCCCATGGCTTGCTTTAAGCCAAGAGAAATACAAAAAATATAAGGAAATAAAAGACTGGAAGGAAAGAAAAACATTCTTAAATAGTATTTTGGCTGGAAATGTTATTTCAATGTGTAAAGGATTGGATTATATAGTTCGAGGGAAAATATATGCTCACTCACTACTTGAAAAAGTTACAGCCAATTATAAGGCAATTCCTCATATGGCATTTGTTGGAGAATTTAAAATAAATTTTAAAATCCCTGATTTTATGGGATTAGGAAAAGGGGTTTCACATGGTTTTGGAACAATAAAAAGAGTAGAAAATGATAGAGAAAAGACTTAGAAATGTTGTTATTTCTGGCTATGGATATAAAATAAAAAGCATGAAAAATTTGATTTTAATTAAGGGAGAGAATGAGAAAATATATTTATCTCCTAAGGAAATAGAACAGTTGATAATTGCAGGAGCTGTTTCTTTAACCAGCGATGTTGTTAGAACGCTTATAAATAACGGAGTAGATCTAGTTTTTATCGGGCACAATCCAAATTTTTTTGCAAGAGTTGTTAAAAATGATTATAATTTTATTACTGATCTGTGGAGAAAGCAGATTATATTAACTGAAGAAAGAAAATTAGAAATATCAAAGGAGATTGTAGATTGTCTCATATATAACAAAATAAGAATGTTACAACATCTGGAAAAGAATAGAGATATAGATTTTTTTGATGAAATAGATTATCTACAAAATAGAAAAATAGATGTTAAAGAATGTGATTCAAGGATTTCCTTAATGGGGGTAGAAGGAGATGCCACCAAGGCATACTTTTTCGCTATAAGAAAAGTGATTCCAGAAGAATTCGGTTTCACTAGAAGAGTTAAACATCCTCCGTTGGATCCCATAAATTCTATGCTAAGTTATGGATATACAATCCTATTTTCCAGAGTCAGTTATGGATTAATGTTAGCAGGATTAAATATTTTTGAGGGAATATTTCATGAAACTTATAGAGATAGAGCAGCTCTTGCTTATGATTTGATGGAAGAATTCAGACAGCCTATTGTGGATAGAGTTGTAATAACGATGGTTGTAAGAAGAATGGTTAAACCTTATGACTTTAGACAGGGGAAAGATTTATGTTATATGGAAGAAAATTTTAAGAAAAAATACCTCGATTTATTATACAGTAGATTCGAGGAGAATTATACTTATTATGGGGAAAAAACGGAATTTTTAGATATAATTTTTCAACAAGCCAAAAAGCTGGCAGAGGCAATCGGAAAAGAGAAAAAATATGTTGGATTTAGATATAGATGAAAAAAGAAAGGAATTTATATGTTGTTTATGACATACAAAATGATGATTTAAGGAGTACTCTAGCAAATATTTTAATGTTCTATGGATTACATCGTATCCAATATAGCGTTTTTAATGGAATTGTTTTTTTAAAAGACAAAGAAGAAATGTTGATGAAATTGAAGAAACTTGAATTAGGGGAAAAAGATAAAATACATATTATAGATTTGTGCGAAAACTGTTTCAAAAATATAATATCAATCGGGGAAAAAACAGATAGTAAAGAACATTTAATCCTCTAATTATAACTCAAAGAATTCTCTTCCCATACCCATTATTCCTGTTGCAAAAAATTCCAGAGAAAAAAGGATTGAAACAAAATATCATCTTTAAT
>CAZNGK010000077.1:0-7435 GCA_964572575.1 uncultured Thermoplasmatales archaeon
CAGCAATAGGCATTTTATGCTAAATATAGCCTAATCATATAGATTTTTCTATTTTTACGAGTGAGTGACGAAGCTGGTTACATCGAAGTTCATCGGGCATTTATGCTTTTGTTGCTTTTGTTGTCTTTGCTGTCTTTGTTGTCTTTGTTGGCATATCCCATATCCCTATCTTATATCCTATCTTATATCCTATCTCATATCTCACATACCAAATATCTCAACCTTATCACTTATGGTATATGGTATTTTGATGTATTTCCAAGTAAATAAGCCCAAAAATTTTGCTGGAATTATAATCTCTCCTTTTACTGTAACATTTGCATTTCCATTAATTAAAATTTCTCTTGTCGAAGAAGTTAGATCCATAATATTAAATGAAAAAAGAAATGTGTGATTTTCTGTGCCATGCTTAATGAAGAATCGCGGCTTTTCTCCTTCTCCAAGAAATTCATTTTCTATGTAAATTTTATAGCTTATGTAGTCAACCTCTATTGTTGTGCTTTTTGGATTTTTTAAAGTAAGCATGAACTTTACTTCATATTCATCTATTTTTGGATAGACAGGGTATAGTCCAACAATTTTCTTATCAACAACTTCTATAGATTTTGCTGCATCATAAACTAAAAAAAGATGTATTATGACGCCTGCTATGATGATAATCGTTATTAAGAGCCTTATTTTTCCAAAATTTTTCTTAATGTTTTCCTTCTTCATTTTTCTCTTTTCACTGCAAAATCAGCCATCTCCATCAATTTTTCTTTTGCCTCGCTTTCCTTTATCTTGCTCAAACATTTCTTTGCCTTATCTGCAAATTCCATTGCTTTTCTTTTTGCATATTCTATTGCTCCAATTTCCTCAAAAAATTTTATTATTTCCTCAACGTCTGCATCTTCTCTTCCATATTTCTTAAGCCATTCTTTATCTTCAGAATTTTTATATGCATAAAGATAAATCAACGTCTTTTTTCCTTTTCTTATATCACTTCCAACTGGCTTTCCTATATCCTTGCCTATGACATCAAGACAGTCATCCCATATCTGAAAAGCCATTCCCAAATTCAGCCCATATTCTTGCAATGCTTTCTGCTCTTCTTTGCTTCCATTGCCAATGATAGCGCCTCCCAAGGCAGCATGCTCAAACATTTTTGCAGTCTTTTTTTCAATCATCTCCAGAAATTGAGCTTCTTCTACATATTCCATACTCTCAAATTTTGTATCCATCTGCTGACCCTCGCAAATTTCCTTTGCCATAATAGCCAGGTTGTGTAATATCTTTTTTGCTACATTACTATCTTTAATGTAGCTTGCTACTTCAAATGCCTTTGCAAAAAGTGCATCACCTGCAAGTATGGCAACATTTTCTCCAAATAATCTATGAACAGATGGTCTTCCTCTCCTTTCCTCGTCTTTATCCATGATGTCATCGTGAACTAAAGTGAATGTGTGGGTCAGTTCCAATGCAACAGCAAATGGCATAACTTTCATTCCTTCTCCTCCAACTGCCTCGCATGCAAGCCATGCAATAATGGGGCGCAATCTTTTTCCTCCAGAAAAAGGGAGGTGCTTAACAGCCTCGTATAATTCAGATGGCTCCTTTTCGTATAAATAATTCTCAATTGCCTTATTTACAGCTTCTCTAATTTCCTCTATGGACTCCACACTTCCACCTCTCTTAGTTCCTCCACTCTTCTACAGCCAGTAAGGAAAAGAGTAGATTTCAACGACTTTATGAAAATTTGCATTCTGTCATCAATAGAATCGCATATCAGAAAGGCAGAAGCTATGCCAGCACAATCTGCTCCTAAAGCAATTGCTTTTGCAACATCCAGCCCATGTCTTATTCCTCCAGTTGCAATCAAAGTTAAGCCTGCCTCCTCACACAAATCAGCTATTTCCATAAGACAATAAGGTGTGGGAATGCCCCAATCCCAGAATATTTTGCCAAGTTCTTCCTGCACATTATCGCCTATTTTTTTCGCTCTATATGCTTCCACAGCTGCAAAGGAAGTGCCTCCTGCTCCACCTACATCAATGCCAACTATATCTGTATCAAGAAGTTTTTCTGCAACTTGTCTCGATATACCTGCGCCAGTTTCTTTCACAATAACGGGCTTGGAGGTGCTTGCTGCAACCTCTTTTATTTTTTCTAAACAGCCTTTAGCATTCCTTTCTCCTTCAGGCTGTATAACTTCCTGCAGAAAATTTAAATGAATTGCAAGTATGTCTGCATCTATCATTTCTATTGCCTCATTTGCCTTTTCTATTGCATCATCCCATTCCAAAAGCTGTGGAGCACCAATATTTGCAATTTTTAATGGAATATCATAATTTTTAACTACACTATAGCTTTCCTTTACGCTCTCATCTTCAAGTCCCGCCCTTTGTGAGCCAACACCCATGCCGATTCTATATCTTGCTGCAATTTCAGCAAGTTTTTCATTTATAACTTTCGCTTCTTTAAAGCCACCTGTCATTCCAGCAATTATAATTGGTGAGGAAAGCCTTTTTCCAAATATTTCAACACTTAAATCAATTTCATCCATATCTACTTCTGGCAGTGCATTATGGAGGAGTACGAAATCATCCCAATAGTTATAGGAATGCATTACATTTTCCTTAAGCACAATTTCCAGATGTTCCTTTTTTCTCCCTTTCATTTTACCACTTTTCTTTAAATGATTGAATTTGCTTTATAATTCTTATGTTTTTGTGTGTAAATTATGGATATTTTATGAAGATTTTTCCAATGCAAGTTATGGTATGGACTCCGTGGTGAATTACCAAATTATTATCCTGTTTTCATTATCCTCCTCTTGGATTAATATTTTTACTCCTCACCATTTCTTTAATTTTCTTATTTTCTATCCCCACATGAAGTGCTTTTATTCATAATTTTCTTCATAAAATCTTCTTACTTCATCTGCAGTTGGTATTCTGCATTTTCTCCATATATTTATCACATCTTTCAGCTCTTCTTCCTTTTCCTGTCCTTCAAATAATTCTTCAAGAAAAGCAGTTCTTTCTGCAATATCTCTTTTATAAAACTCGATAATTTCTTCTGGAGAATAATACTGCAGGAGGTTGAACCTCTTTGAAAAATTTTTTAATCCATGCTCCTCAAGCTCTTTTGGATGCGGAATAAGATAACCAAATGATGGATGTTGTATCCATTTCCTTATTTTTCTCTCCTCTACAAGTTCTATAAGCTTTTTTGTATCATCAACAGTGATTTTCTCTCCTACCCCAGTTGCTCTTCCTTCTAAGTCATGAGCACCAATATAGCCAGTGTTCACAACAAAAAATATTAGCCTCCCATTCAATGATAAATCCAAATCTCTATATGCCTTTAACTTCAGATATGCCTGCTCTGCCTGCTCGCGGGCCATAAAATCGGTGGCTGCATACCTCCTAACTCTTTTTCCAGCTCTTTGCCCTTCTATGGCAGATGTTATTATCGTCTCACAAGAACTATCGAAAGCAACTGCCATTTCTGGCTTTGTTACCCTTATCATTGGCTCCATTATATCGTATCTTCTAAAGCTTAGCCCCTCTGCCTTTAAATATTTCTCAGCCCCCCAGTTTTTGTTCAAAATGCTGAATTTGAAAACAAATCTTCCATTGGTTGTCCTGCTTTTATTATATTCCTTGCATTGCAAAACGCCAGCTTTTCCCTTTGCAACTGGAATTTCAACCTCGTGCCCATTTACCTCTTTCCTTATATAATCAACTCTCTCACAATCTATATTCATGGCAAGAACTACCTCTCCTTTTCTTGAAGCAATCAAACCCTGCCATTCTGGTGAAGATGGCGTTAATCCCTCAGATTTTGCAAAACTCGCTGCCTCAAGTCCAATGAGCTTTATTTTGCTTATCTTACCATTTTCATAAATTGGTAAGCCAACTAAGGCATCGTCCTGCTCTATTTCTTTGCCTACAGTAAGCGTCGTCTTTCCTGTCCCACTTAACCCTTTTAAAATTCTTCCATCACAACATCCTGCATGATATGAAATTAATCCCTGCTCCTCTGCACGATTCCATACCATTGTAAGATTTGGTTTCTTAAAAGCACCCCCAAAATAATCTATACCCAGATTTATCACTTTTCTGATGTCCTTGCTTATGTCAGTGAAATCAAACAGCGTTAAAGGTTCATTTTCATTGTAGCCATTCCATATCTCTTTTATTTCTCTCGTATATTCTTCAGGCAATTTTTCTGGAATAATTATATTGAAGCATTTTGCCTCATGCTTGGGAGGAAAAATCATGAGCTTGCCCATCCATGCAATATATGCAGAATGTGGATTTTCAATGCTTACCATAACCCTTATTCCTGTTTCCCATCCCTCTTCGCCCTGCGTGCCATCTATATTGATGAACTTTATATCTCTCGCATATTTCTCCACCACACCATATATCTCCTTTCCCATATCTACATCAAAGCTTCTTTGCCCTTTTCCAAGTTTATAGCCTTCGGGAACCATATAAAAGACGCGGTCTGGGCGCCTCCCCTTCTGCTTTGAGGCAAATAAATACTGTCCATCTTCTGTAATAACATAATATGGCTTGAGAAACTCTTTGAAAAATTCGTCGCTTGGATTTCTTATTACATTTTTATCACTTACATGAAAGCCACTGTAAACTTCCATTACTTTGTAATGCTTAGCTCATATACAATATTTACCAGGCAGTTTCGGGAAAAGCGTAGCCTGTTCAACACTTTTAAGTCCACAAATGTATCGGATTAGCCTCTCTATTCCTATTCCAAAGCCTGCAGAAGGGTGCAAGCCATGCTTTGCTATTTCTATGTAAAAGCTGTATTTTCCAACGTCATCATTTTTTTCCTCTATTCTATGCAATATTCTATCAAGCTTATATTCTCTTTCTCCTCCAGATAAAGCCTCACCATAACCTTCTGGATAAATTAAATCCATGTCTGCGAGATAGCCAGGCTTATCTTCATATTCCCTATCATAAAATTCTCTCTTCCATTTTGGAAAGTCTACAATCCAGAATGGTTGTTCTGTTTCTTTTGAAAGAACTTCTTCATATTCTGCTCCATATTCTTCATATGCTTCTTCAAATGATATTCTTTTAAATGGAATGGATGGAATGGTAATTTCTCTTCCCAAAAGCTCAAGTTCATCGCCACACTTCATTTTTATTTCCTTGAGTATTTCAACCAGCATTTCTTCTGCAAGTTTCATTACTTCTTCTCTTCCTGCATATCTTACTTCCAAATCAAGCTGTGTGAATTCTATTAAATGTCTCCCTGTCTGGCTTTTATCTGCCATCTCAAGCCTTATATTTGGGGAAAAACAAAAAATTTTCTCAAAAGAAAGTAAAGCAATCTGCTTATGAAATATCATGCTTCTGGTGAGATAATATTTATTTCCATAGTAAGAAATTTCTCCATTGAAAATTGGATGAGCCAGTGGATCTGTGATAGGAGATATGATTACGGGGGCTATCTCAACAAAGCCTTTTTTGCGTAGAAAATCACCCGTTATTTTTCTGATTTCGCTTCCGATTCTGACAGCATGAACCACTTCATCTTTCAAAAATTTTTGTATTTCCTGAAGCATAATGTAAAAATTTTCAATGCTTATAATCTTTTTGATAGAATTTTTGTAATTTTGACGATAAATTAACAAATTTTAAATAAAATTTTGTCATTTTGACATATGGACATGAAGGATATTGCAATAATAGAAGAATTAAAGAAAAATGCAAGAAAAAAGGTGAATGAAATTGCAAAAGAAGTAAAGTTGCCTCGCACTACAACGGCAGAGAGAATAAAAAAGATGGTAAAAGAAGGGGTGATAAGGAAATTTACTGCAGTCCTTAACTATGAAAAGCTTGGAATGCCTATCGTTGCTTTTATCCTTGTTTCATTCATTCCAAATCCAAAAATATCTCAAAGAGAACTTGCGAGAAAAATTGCAAGAATAAAAAATGTACATGAAGTCTACATAATAGCAGGAGAATGGGATTTGCTGCTGAAAGTCAGAGGAAAAAACATGCAAGAAATTGGATGCCTTATATTAGATAAGCTACGAAGCATGGAAGGCGTTGGAAAAACAATGACATGTACATGTTTCAGCGTAGTAAAGGAAGAGTGGTGAAGGAGGAAGTTGGTGAAAAGAGAAATGGTGATATCTTATTTCTTGTATCTGTAAAATAGAAAGATTATCAGTGCAATAAGCACTATTGATGCTATCAAATAATAAAATTCATTTTTTTCTTTATAGAGATATACATTCGTATACATTCTCTCCTTCTCTTCAGATTTACCGATAGGATAATATATCATCTCAATTCTTCCTACTGAATTGCTTTTCCCCTCCTTTATTTTCATTTTTATAGTCTTTCTATTTTCCATAGAAAATTTTGATGGCACAACAAATTTTGTTTTGTTAAAAATAACCCCCCAATCATTTAAATCTTGGAAATTTAGTTCCACCATTACATCCCCATTGCAATTATTTTCAATGATTAATTCGTATGTGCCATCTCCAATTATTTCATGTGGAATTGTCAAATTCAATCTTTTTCCATTGAAAAAATCCTGCATAACCTCTACTCTTTTTTCTGTTTCACAATTTCTTATAATGGGTATAATTGCCTTTGCTTTGGCATATATAGTAAAATTTGCTTTGGAAAATGCCTTTACTTCTTCTTTTGGATATAATATCATTTTAAATGGAATTCTTTTCTCTCCACCAGTAAATTTATCTGTTGTGATGGTGAATACCTGCGGAGATATGCTGACACTCAACCATTTCGGTAAATTTTCCTTTTCTATTTCAATAAAAACTGGCACACGAAAAGCGCCGATACCCCATTTATAAACAAGAGTTGCATTTATTTCTACATAGTCAATAGGAGAAATAGGAGGTATATTATCAACTTTTATTTCCATTTCAGATTTGATTAAGCAAGTATCTCCTGTTGGCGAGAGTAAAAGGAATAAGAATGCTAACAACAGTAACTCCGATAGGATTCTCATCTAATAATTTATCTAACATTCTTTATAAAAATTATTCTATTCACCTTTAATAGGAAATTTATATCCGCAATCCTCGCATTTTAAAAATATTTGCTGTTTTGGCATAAGTCCATTTGTTGACCATGGAACTTTTAGAACAAGAACCAATTTTTTACTTCCACATTTGGGGCAGCCAGATTTATTCATTTACTTACCACCATACAGGATTAACAAGTAGAAACTAGAAAATATCTAAAAACTTTATTCTTATCGATGCTTTTAAGTTTTCGCATGTTAAATATTAGCATTTCCACATTTTATCTAACTTTGTGAGATTTTTAATTGTTTTACTCTATATTCGGATTTATGAAATTTAAATCTTATTTTTCATTTTCAAGAGACCATCAACTTAACACCTCCAAATTTTTTCGGGACTCCACACCTCCAAATT
>CAZNGK010000078.1:0-7256 GCA_964572575.1 uncultured Thermoplasmatales archaeon
ACACAGCAAAAGGTTAGAAAATCTATTTAAGCGTTTAATGTATAAAACTTGAATGACAAACAAACTCGATATTTCCACATTGGAACAATGGTTGTGGGATGCTGCTTGTCAAATAAGAGGTCCCGTGGATGCACCAAAATATAAAGATTATATTTTGCCTCTCATCTTCATTAAAAGATTATCAGATGTTTTTGAAGATGAAGTAAAAAAGTTGGCAGAAGAATATGGGAGAAATGTTGAGTTTGTTGAAGATTTGTTAAAGAGAGACCACTCATTGGTTAGATTTTATATTCCAGAAAAGGCGAGATGGAGTAACATAGCAAAGCAAAGCGTTGGCATAGGAGAGTATCTGACAGACGCAGTAAGAGCAATAGCAAGAGAAAATCCAAAATTGCAGGGTGTAATCGATATAAAAGATTTCAATGAAACTGCGGGGGGACAGAGAGTAGTAAGTGATGACCGACTAAAGGCATTAGTAGATATTTTAAGCAAATATCGCCTTGGTTTGCATGATGTTGAGCCAGATATTCTTGGCAGGGCTTATGAATATTTATTAAGAAAGTTTGCAGAAGGAAGCGGGCAGAGCGCAGGGGAATTCTATACACCAAGAGAAGTGGCAATTTTGATGTCATACCTGTTAGACCCAAAGGAAGGAGAAGAAGTATATGACCCATGCTGCGGTTCTGGTGGCTTGCTCATCAAATGCTATCTTCGCTTCAAAGAAAAATATGGTAATGAGCCTTCCGTTGCTCCTTTGAAGTTCTATGGACAGGAGATAAATCCAACAACATTTGCCATGGCAAAGATGAATGCTTTCATATATGATATGGAGGCTGACATTGCTATTGGAGATACAATGACTCGCCCTGCCTTCCTAAATCCAGATGGTTCTCTCCGCAAATTTGACATAGTTACTGCAAATCCCCCATGGAATGACAAGAAAGTTTTGCAGAGCGTATATGAAAATGATGCTTACAATCGCTTCATCTTTGGCTATCCCCCTTCAAGCAGTGCTGACTGGGGATGGATACAGCACATGTTTGCATCTTTGAATGATAAAGGTCGCCTTGCCATAGTTGTTGATACTGGCGTTGTCTCCCGTGGCTCTGGAAATGTTGGAGCAAACAGGGAGAGAGATATAAGAAAGGAATTTGTTGAGAAAGATTACATGGAAGCGGTTATTCTGTTGCCAGAAAATCTGTTTTACAATACAACTGCTCCTGCTGTTATATTGATTATAAACAAATTCAAACCAATTGAAAGGAGAGGACAGATATTATTAATCAATGCTTCCCATTTATACAAGAAAGGAAGACCCAAAAATTACCTGCCTGACGATGCGATAAAGAAAATTTATGAGATTTACAAGGAATGGAAGGAGGAAGATGGATTAAGCAAGACAATAACCAAAGAGGAGGCAGCCAGAAATGATTATAATTTAAGCCCTTCAAGATATGTTTCTGCTGATAGCGAGGAAGAAGTTTTGCCTTTAGAGGAGGCAGTGGTATTACTTCAGGAAGCAGAGGAGGAGAGGAAGGAGGCAGATGAAAAGTTGAATGAAATTTTAGATATGATGGGGTTGTTGAATGAGCAACCAAAATAATGAAATTCCCGATGGTTTCAAAAAAACAGAAATTGGCATAATTCCAGAGGAGTGGGAAGTTGTGAGGTTGGAAGATGTTGCAGAATTTAAGAATGGCATTAACTTTAAAGCCGAAGATAAGGGAGATAATGGAATATTAACAGTTGATGTATTGAATATGTATGGAGGAAGTATTTACATAAACACCAACAATTTATACAGGGTAAATAAGTCCGTTAAGGAAGATTATCTTCTCAAAAATGGGGATATTTTATTTGTAAGGTCTTCTTTGAAACAGGAAGGTGTGGGGTGGGCAAGTTTATTTAAGAAGATAGAAGAGCCTGTTACATTTTGTGGTTTCATAATAAGAGCCAGATTGAAAAGCAATGATATTTATCCAGAATATCTGGTAAATTATATGAGAACCCCCATAGCCAGAAGTAATTTAGTTTCCTCTTCAGGAAAGGTTGCAATAACTAACATTAATCAGGGAAGTTTAAAGAAGTTAGCTGTTCCTCTTCCACCTCTTCCAGAACAAAAGAAAATCGCTCATGTTCTTTCTACAATACAGGAAGCAAAGGAGAAGACGGAGGCAGTCATAAAAGCAGCTAAGGAGTTGAAGAAGTCATTAATGAAATATCTTTTCACCTATGGACCTGTTCCATTCAACGAGGCAGAAAATGTGAAACTTAAGGAAACGGAGATAGGATTAATTCCAGAGGATTGGGAAGTTGTGAAGTTGGGGGAATTGACAACAAATATTGTTGATTGCTTACACAGCAAAAAACCAGCAAGGGTAGAGAAAGGCAAGATATTACTACAAGTTTATAACATAGATAAAAATGGAAATTTAGATTTATCAAATCTTTACCTAATTTCAGAGAAAGATTTTTTAGAATGGTCAAGAAGAATTAAACCAAGAAAAGGAGACATCATAATATCAAAAGTTGGAAGAGTGGGTGCTATTGCTCATGTCGATACAGATATGGAGTTTGCAATAGGTAGAAATTTGGTAGTCATCAGACCTGACCATGATAAAGTATTTTCTTTGTTCTTAAAACATTTTATGCTTTCCTCTTCTTTTAGAAAAGAAGTTAAAAGACTAACTCATGTGGGAACAATCCACAAAAGTTTGCATGTAAAACAAATCCCTAATATATTAGTTTCTCTCCCACCTCTACATATCCAGCAAAAAATAGTATCCATTCTTTCTGCTGTTGATGAAAAGATTGAGAAGGAGGAGAATAAAAAGAGGGCATTAGAGGAGTTGTTTAAATCAATGCTTCATAATCTCATGACTGGAAAGGTTAGAGTTAATAATTTGGAGGTGAAAAATGAAGGATTATAGAATGTTGTATGGTCCAAAAAAGTATTCTCAAGTTCCATGTTTAGGGCGTTATCCTACAAAACAAGATGTAATCAAAGAAATAGAAGAAAAATACGATGAAAAAGTTAAAAAATGTCTCAAATTATTTTATGATAGAGAATGGCGTGTAACGGGTTGGCTATTAATAACAAAGAGCAGAATAATATTCTATCTGGTTCAAGATGTTAATAAATTTAAAGATGCAAGAAAAGTTGTATGGATTATAGATGATATTCCCTTAAGAAAGATAAAACCTATAATAAAAGATGAAAATGTAATAGATTTAAATGGAAAGGAGGTTATATTTTCATTAGACGAATACTCTGCTGATAGATTAATCAATGAAATAAAATCTTCTACACGATGGTTAAGCAAAACAACTTTCATTGTGTTGGGAAATAGTATAAAGAAAAAATTAAAACCAATCAAAAAATTTTTATCAAACCATTTGGTCATTGCCATAATCATTACTATTATTGGGGGAGTGATAACTGGGTTGATATTGTATTATGTGTTTGGAATAGGAAGGTGAAAGATTGGAAATGGTTGATGAAAATGTTGGGAAATGAAAGAACTGCTGTTCAAGAACCAATCATAAAATATGCTCAAGAAATTGGATGGGATTATGTTAATCCAGAGGAAGCATTAAGGTTGAGGAACGGGAAGACAGGTATTGTTTTTCGTGACATTTTCATTGAGCAGATGAAGAGATTAAATGACTTCATGACAGATGAACTTGCAGAGGAGTTGATAAAGCAAATTCATAGAATATCTGCAAATATAGAGGGCAACCTGATTGCTTGGGAATATCTGAAAGGATTGAGAACTGTTTTTGTGCCAGATGAGAAAAGGGAGAGGAATGTGAAATTCATTGATGCTGACAACATAGAAAATAACACATTTCATGTAACAGATGAATTTTCATTTTATAATGGATATAAGGAAAACAGACCAGATATTGTTTTTCTCATAAATGGAGTGCCTGTTATAATAATAGAAACAAAGGCAACATATCTGGAAGATGGAATAGCAAGAGCATTAGACCAGATAAAAAGATATCATAGGGAAACGCCAGAATTGATGGCAATCTTGCAACTATATGTTGTCACTCATCTCATTCGCTTCTATTACAGCGTGACATGGAATGAGAGCAGAAAAAATCTTTTCAACTGGAAAGAAGAGGCAGAGGGAAACTTTGAAAGATTGGTTAAAATATTCTCTGACAGGAAGAGAGTTATAAAATTCATAAATGACTTCATTTTGTTTGTTCGCCAAGACGATGAGTTAAAGAAAGTTGTTTTACGCCCGCACCAAATGAGGGCAGTTGAGAAAATTTTGAATAGAGCCATGGATAAGGAAAAGAGGCGTGGTCTTATATGGCATACTCAAGGTTCTGGCAAAACATATACCATGATTGTGGCAACAAAGAAGATACTCGAAAATCCTTTATTTGAAAATCCAACAGTCATAATGCTCGTAGATAGAAATGAGTTAGAAAGCCAGTTGTTCAGCAACCTGAAATCAGTTGGAATTGAACACATGAAAGTAGCAAAAAGCAAGGCACATCTCCAAGATTTATTAAAAAGCGATAGGCGAGGGCTTATAGTTTCAATGATACACAAGTTTGATGACATACCTCCCAACATAAACACAAGAGATAATATTTTTGTGCTTGTGGATGAAGCACATCGCACCACTGGAGGCAAGTTAGGCAACTATCTCATGGGGGCATTGCCCAACGCCACCTACATTGGATTTACTGGCACTCCAATAGATAAAACTTCATATGGAAAAGGCACATTCATAACATTTGGTATTGATGACCCGCCCAAAGGTTATCTTGACAAATACAGCATTGCTCAATCAATAGAAGATGGAACAACTGTTCCATTGCATTATTCTCTTGCTCCAAATGAATTAAGAATTAATAAAGAAACTCTGGAAAAGGAATTTCTTGATATTGCAGAATACGAGGGAATGGCGGATGTGGAAGCATTGAATAAAGTGCTTGAAAAAGCAGTTAATTTAAGAAATGAATTAAAGAGCAGAGACAGAATAAGAAAAATTGCAGAATATGTTGCTAACCATTATAGAGAATACATAGAACCAATGAGGTATAAAGCATTTTTAGTGGCTGTGGATAGAGAGGCATGTGCCATGTATAAAGAGGAATTGGACAAGCATTTGTCTTCAGAATATTCCACTGTTGTATATAGCAGGGCACAGAATGACCCACCAGAACTCCAGAAATATTATCTTTCAGATGAAGAAGAAAAGAGAGTTAGAAAGGTATTTAGAAAGCCAGATGCACTGCCGAAAATATTGATAGTTACAGAAAAGTTACTAACTGGCTTCGATGCTCCCATACTTTATTGCATGTATCTTGACAAGCCAATGAGAGACCATGTATTGTTGCAGGCAATAGCGAGAGTGAATAGACCCTATGAGGATGAACAGGGTAGGAAAAAGCCATGTGGTTTCGTTATTGATTTTGTTGGCATATTTGATAATCTTGAAAAAGCACTTGCATTTGATAGTTCAGACATAGAAGGGGTGGTTAGAGATATACATGTTTTGAAGGAAGAATTTGCTCAATTAATGAAAGAAGCAAGAGAAAAGTATCTTTCCATAATTGAAGGAATGAATAGGGACAAAGAAGTAGAAACCTTGCTCGAATATTTCTTGAATAAAAAGAAAAGACAGGAATTTTACAAATTTTTTAAAAAAATATCCACAATATATGAAATTATTTCACCAGACGCTTTCCTCCGTCCCTATCTTGAAGATTATGAAAAACTTGTTAAGATGTATAGAAGTGTTAGAGCCAATTATGAGCCAAGGATAGATGTAGATAAGGAATTTGAAAGAAAAACAGCAAAGTTGGTGCAAAAGCATACTGAAAGTGGCGAGATTGGGAAACCAACAGAGATATATGAAATAAACGAGGATTTATTGAGAAAAATTGAAGAGAGTGAAAAATCAGATATAGAAAAAGTTTTCAATCTGATTAAAAGCATAGAGAAAACTGTAGAAAGAGAAGGTAAAAAAGATGTATATTTAATATCTATCGGGGAGAGGGCGGAAAGAATAGCTGAACTTTTCAAGGAGAGGCAAATATCTACACAGGAAGCATTGGAAGAGGTTAAGAAACTAATCCAGGAGGAGATTGAGGCAAGAAAAGAGAAAATCGAAAAGAAATTACCATCCGAAATTTTCTCTATATATTGGATATTTAAAAAAGAGAACATTTCAAATCCAGAGGACAGAGCAAGTCAAATGAAAGAATTCTTTGACAAATATCCTCATTGGAGAAAGAGTGAGGCTCACGAAAGAGAAATAAAAAAGGGACTGTATAAAGTGCTACTGAATGCTAATGTTGATGATATTGCAGAAATGGTTAATAAAATCATGAGATTGCTTAAAGGAGGGAAGTATGGTTCGTAGAAAAGATTTCAAAAAAGAAGTATATCAACTGGCGAAGGAAATTGGCGTAAAAGTTACGGAGATACACATGAGGAAGATGAGAAATAAATGGGCAAGTTGCTCAAGTAAAGGTAGATTGACATTTGATCCATCAATATTGAGAATGCCAGATAGAAAAAGATATGAGATTGTATTACATGAGTTGTTACATCTAAGGTATCCTAATCATGGAAGGATGTTCAAAACGATGTTAAATTTATATTTGAAAAAATTGAGTGAAAAAATAGAGGTGTAATATGATAACCAATCAAAAAGAGTTAATTGATGTTTTTGAAAAATGGGAACAAAAAATAGATGAATGTAAGAAAAAAGAAGACGGTGCAGGAAAAAGAAAATGGACAAAATTAAAAGGTGATATATGTGTTAGAATCCTAAAAGATTATATATCAAAAGAACTACCAAAAAATTACAAAACGAGTTCACCTTATACATATGTTGAGGGATTTCCATATGAGTTTGATATTTTGATAATAAAAAGTTCCTCAGATCCTCTTAAATATACAAATATACATCACCCAAAAGATGTAAGAGTATGTATTGAAGTAAAAGCCCGTGGTGTTTATGGTGGGGAAAAAAGAGTAAGGGAAACGATACAAAAAATCAGAAATAACTTTGATAGTATTAAGAAAAAGTATCCGCATATAGAATTCATATATTTCACTTTTGAGGAAATAAGTAAACCTAAAAGGGCAAATTCAATAAACTATTGGAACATAACCAAGGAGGAATTTAGTAAAGGATTGTTTCCATATGAGGTGTTTTGCCTTCGAGATTCTTGTACCAAAGAAGAAAAAGATGGATGGAAAAATTTAGTGAGTTACCTAA